>CAJMOS010000011.1 GCA_905215015.1 uncultured bacterium
CCGTCCACATCCTATCTTTGTAGCCTTTTTCTCTCACTGGCTGCAACAGCAGGCCACTAATTGGTAGTGGCCCGTACGCCTCTTCGTCATAGCCCCATATGACCCTTACTTTCCCACCGATACGGTTTTTTGCGAGAGCTACGTACGTCTTGCTCATCTCTTCTTCCTGAAAGATGGTGACTGCGTGGTTCGGGTTCTGAATCGAGTAGCGAAGCAGGTCGCTGAAAAGTCCGATCATCCTGCTTGCCTCGGCAGCCTTGCCTGACTTGATGGTAAGGTCTATGGTCTGTAATGTGTTGAAGATAAAGTGAGGGTTGATTTGATATTGCAGAGCGGTCAGCTCGCTAGAGACAAGTTCGAGATTGTGAAGGGTGATTTCTTCTTTCAGCTTGGATTCTCGGACATAATTTTTTGCCACTTGTTCGAGAATGTAGGTGTAGGTATCGAAGGCCTTGGAGTCTGCAAGGATTTGTTGTCCGTCTAGCTCATAAGATTCGAACAGACTGAGAATTCGATTGATTTTCTTGTAACTTCTACTTGTCAATATCAACGAGATGAGTAGGGCTGAGAAGAATGCGATGATGATGACTACGAGGAGCCATTTTTCCAAATACAATGCGGGTGCCATGACGATGGAGCGAGGGATAGCACTGCTCATATACAGTGATTGGAGAGGCATATTGAGGGAATGTCGCTGCAGATAGTATTCGTTCCCCAGTTTGTCTCTTAATTGTTTTGCGTTGGCTCCTAAGTAGGATTCGCTTGCCGGATTGCCTGCCACGATGGTGCCATTGACCGACTCTAGCCAGAACAATTGTCCTGAATACTGGGTTGCCTCGCTGAACAGGGTACGAAAATAGCTATGGGAGATGTTGACTGAAAGGGTAAGATTGTATTTGAGAGGTGCGATGATGGAGACCACGTCCTGTCGCATCTGGTCAAATCCTGTAAGGCTTTGGAGACTGAGAATGGCATGAGGGAGCGTGGTCAGGTATTGGAAGAACGTTTCGTTGCCGAACTGGACCTTGTCTAGTAATTGGTCGTTGGCAATGATGAATGGAGAATCCGCTTTCACGATACAGACCGAGTGGAGATAGGGCCTAGTCAGCAAGGTCGTGTTAATGTACCCCTGCCATTCATGGAATGCCTTATTCTCAAAGGCTTGCTTATTCATGGATAGCTGGAGTAGGTACAACAAAAAACTTGGGTTGGTGTCGCAATAGGTGCGGATTTCGCTGACAATATTGAAGAGGTTCTCAAAAGAATTGGATGAGAGGGAGAAAACCGCTTCGGTCGTTTGCTCGACTTGCCGTTTGATTTGCTTTTGTACGATAAGAAGGGCGGGAATGCCCATGAGCAGGGTGGAGAGCAGGATGACGGCGAGATATTTCAATAGGTTGGTTGCGAAGAAGCGTCGTCTGAGGCCCTTGATGCTCCTTTTCATTTCGTAAACCCGCCTTCTTTATATTCCCATGGACTTTTGCCCCAATATTTCTTGAATGCTCTGGTAAAGTTTTTGGGGTTGTCATAGCCGACTGCGTAGGCGACTTCATAAATTTTCATCGTGTTGCCGGAGAGCAATTTCAATGCCTGCTTCATTTTTACTTCGAGAAGATATTCAGAGAAATTTTGCCCTGCATACTGTTTGAAGATGCGGGAGATATAATTGGGGCTCATCTTCTCGTCGATGGCGACCGAATTCAAACTGACTGTCGCATAGTTGCGAAGCACATTCTTCTTGATAGATTCGACGAGGGAGGTGTAATATCCGACGCTTTGGGCTATCTTGACATTTGCATCGTATTTGACGTCCAACTTGTCTCTAAGGTCGAGCAGAAGGAGGGTGAGCGCATCACTGTTGATTGGTTTGAGCAGATATCCTTTTGCTTCATACCGGATGGCTTGCTGGGCATAGCAGAAGTCACTGAATCCACTGAGCACCACGATGAACACATCATTCTGTTGTCTGCGTAGTTCCTTCATGAACCCTAGCCCATCCATGAAGGGCATCCTAATATCGGTGATGACCAGTTCTACAACATGGTTGGACAAATAACCAAGGGCCTCTTTGGCGTTGGTGAAAGTGGTCTCGATGGAAAAGCCATAGCTTTCCCAATCAATCAGATTCTTGAATCCCTCCGTAAAAGTTGGGTCATCATCCACAAGCACAACACGGTACATGGGAAACATTATGATACCTTTTGGTAAAAACTGCATCCATTGTGGGCGGATTTTTAATGCTACGATGAAAGTGGAGGGTGACGTGAAAAAACTACATCGCACGAATCCATACATCGGTTTGATTTTTATCCTGCCATGGATTGTTGGTTTTTTTGTCTTTCAATTATATCCGTTCGTAGCTTCGCTTTGTTATTCGTTCACCAACTATAACATCTTGAGCAAAGCGAAATTCGTGGGTTTGAAGAATTACTATCGGCTTTGGAACATCGACCCTGATTTCAAAAAGTCTATCATGGTGACACTGAAGTATGCTTGCATTGCAGTTCCAGGCAAGTTGGTTTTCGCCTTACTTGTCGCACTAATCCTTAACATGCGAGTCAAACATGTGAACCTGTACCGTACACTTTACTATCTGCCTTCTATTCTCGGGGGTAGCGTGGCAATCAGTGCATTGTGGAAACTGATGTTTATGCGTGACGGTATGATTAATCACGCGTTGGGGCTGTTGCATATTCCTTCTGTTGACTGGCTGGGGTCGCCCCATATTGCAATCTTTACCATCAGTCTGTTGCAGATTTGGCAGTTCGGCTCTTCGATGGTGCTGTTCCTTGCCGCTTTAAAACAAATTCCAGTTGAATATTATGAGTCCGCCCATCTCGATGGTGCCTCGAGATGGAGAATTTTTTGGTCAATTACGTTGCCTCTGATTACTCCGATTCTGTTCTTCAACCTAATCATGCAGATGATTAATGCATTACAAAATTTTACTAGTGCTTTTGTTATTACCAACGGTGGTCCGTTGAAGTCCACCTATCTGATTGGACTCAAACTGTATGAGGAGGGATTCAACAACTTCAAGATGGGCTATGCTTCGGCAATCAGTTGGGTGATGTTCTTCATCATCATGGCTTTCACCGCATTGATTTTCAAAAGTTCGGACGCATGGGTCTACTACCAAGATGGAGGTGACTTCTGATGACTGCTGCCTCAAAACGTATTGTCGCTACCTGTCTCATTCATGTCTTACTGATCCTGTTTGCCTGTTTTATGTGTTTTCCGTTGTTCTGGATGTTGATGGCTTCGTTCAAGACGAACAACGAGATTCTTTCGTCTTTCAGCGTGTTTCCCAGGAAGTTTCTTTTTGATGGATATGTGCAAGGGTGGAATGGCATCGGCAACCATACTTTCGCCCTTTATTTCGTCAATACATTTAAGATGGTATTTCCTACCGTCTTCTTCACGTTGGTTTCCAGTAGTTTGGTGGCCTATGGCTTTGCCCGGTTCAAGTTCCCAATGAAAAAGAACCTCTTTATGCTGATGCTGAGCACCATGATGTTGCCGAACTCGATTGTGATTATTCCCCGATACTTGCTGTTCAACAAGTTGCATTGGCTGAACACCTATCTGCCTTTTGTTGTACCTGCAATGTTTGCCTGCAACTCTTTCTTTATCTTCATGTTGGTGCAGTTCATCCGTGGTATTCCCCGAGACCTCGACGAGGCAGCCACCATCGACGGTTGCAACGTCCTTCGCATCTTTGGAGAAATCTTGGTGCCTTTGATGAAACCGGCGTTGTTCTCGGCAGGGCTTTTCCAATTCATGTGGACATGGAATGATTTCTTCAATACGCTGATTTATATCAGCAAGGTCGACAAATATCCCTTGTCTCTTGGCTTGCGCATTTCGCTGGATTCTGCGAGTGCGGTGCAATGGAACCAAGTGATGGCGATGGCTCTGCTGTCGATTCTCCCTCTTGTGTTGATTTTTTTCTTCGCCCAGAAGTATTTTGTCGAAGGAATCGCTACAAGTGGATTGAAGGGATGATGTATGCGTATTGATTGGAACTGTGACCAGAAGACCCTGCTTGCGACAATCCGGCGCAAGAGCCCGCACAAGCTTGAGGTTCTGTGCATGGGGCAATGCGGTTTTATCCTGACCTACGGGGAAACGAAGGTTTCAATCGACGTGGTCTACAGCGACCTCTACTACCAAGGGACCCGCCAGTCCCGCCGTCAGATTCCCCCTCCGTTTCCGAAGGAGCAAATTCCATGGGTCGACCTGTTCCTCGTCAGCCATGACCACGCCGACCATGAGGACAAGGAATTCTTCCGCTGGAGAATGGAGGACGAAAAGGTCCGGATGATTGCCCCTGACTGTGTGCTTTTCCACTATGGCAGGCGCTATGAGCCGGTGAAGGGAATCACCCCCATCGAGGTTGCACACGAAACGTATCGGTACGATGCGCAGGGGAAACCCGAATGCTACGGATATGTGGTCGATACTCCTGCGGGAACGGTCTTCCATGCGGGAGACGCGGTCGCTACGGACAGGCTGGTAGACGACCTGCTTGGCCAACACAAGCATTTCAAGATGCTGATGCTGCCGATCAACGGTCGGGGAAGGCCGGGAATCATCGGCAACATGGATATCGACGAGGCAATCAGCCTCGCACGGAAAATCCAGCCAGACTATCTCGTTCCCACCCATTGGGACCTGTTCAAGGAAAACGGGGCCGACATCAGTCTCTTTGTCGATAAGGCCAATGCGGCGGGACTTTCCTATCTGATTCCCCGTCCGGGCGAGGTGTGGTGCTTC
This sequence comes from uncultured bacterium, assembly GCA_905215015.1. Lineage (GTDB taxonomy): Bacteria > Spirochaetota > Spirochaetia > Sphaerochaetales > Sphaerochaetaceae > RUG023. The sequence continues at coordinate 4,777 of CAJMOS010000011.1, forward strand.
GACTGAACGCCTGAAAGATGGTTCTCTTTGGGTTGTGAACTTGTGTGGAGTGCTATTGTTGTCTATACCCTGCCCATCCAAACAGCTTACCGACTTCTTTCTGGATGGTCTTTTTCGGTCTTTTCATGAACCGTTGCAGTTTAACTAATCATATTTCGTTATTATAACAGATTTTATTTGCGATATAGAAAAGAATCTCCTTTTTTACCATACAACTTTTGCGTATATGTGAAAAACAGACAACTTAAAACGAATAAAATAAAAATTTGTCTTGTAGTGTTGGGGGTGGATGGTAGAGTGAAATTACAAAAAAAGGAGAAATCTCATGAGAAAAGGTTTAAAGGCTTTGGGTTTGCTTGCTGCGCTGCTTATGGTAACCCATGGGGTGTTCGCCAATGGCTCGAAAGAAGCAGATATTGCCAACTGGCCGGAGAAAGAGATTACCGTTATTTGTCCCTGGGCCGTTGGAGGAGTTGCAGACTTGGTCAACCGCAAAATGGCTACATATGGACAGGAGTTTTTAGGAGTTCCAGTTCTAGCTACCAATGAACTTGGAGCTGGTGGCAATGTTGCTCTGACCAACTATTTGAAGAATCAGCCTAACTCATACAATTTGATTTTCGGTGGCGAGGGAGGTTTTTCCATTGCTCCAAACATTGATGGTTCGGATGCCATCCAGTTTAGGTATGACGACTTTGAGCCAATTATCAATCTGTATTCTGCCATCTTCGTTATGACTGCTGACAGTTCGCTGAATCTCAAATCTATTGACGATTTGAAGAATTATGGGCAAGAAAAGAAACTGAAAGTTGCTGTCAATGGCATTGCCGGGGCTGAAGCATTCCTTGCAAAAGCGATGAGCAAGACATTGGGAATCCAGTTCGACTTGGTCAGTTACAATGGAGCCAATCTTGCTTTGGATGCTGCCAGTAAGGGGGAAACCCAGTTGGCGATTAGCCATCAATCACAGGCTCGTGGTGCGGTGGAGGCGGAAAAGCTGACGCCTGTTTGCAGTTTCAACAAGGATGGTATCCATAATGAAGTCTATGATGTGAAGGGCGTAGGAGAGTATGGTCTTCCCTATTATCCAAACACCTGTTGTTTGTTTGCCCGTAAGGGAACTGATCCTCAGATTATTGCCAAGGTCCGAGACGCTTACCTGAAGATTTTGGACGAGAAAGAGGTCAAAGAACTTTTCGCGCAACTCATGATTACCGCAGACCCAATGGACAAAAAGGCCTACGATAAACACATTGCTAACGTAAAAGATATCGTGCTTGCCAATCGTTGAATTCTTTACCTTCAAGAGGGCATGCCTTGGGTATGCTCTCATTTTCTTCGGAGGGTTCTATGAAGTTCCTGTTGGACATGTTTGACAATATTGAAGGGTGGGAAAGGAAACACGCTGACACAAAAATCATAGTCTACCCAGACATGGTTGGTGCGTTGCTTTTCATGGTTTTTTCCACCTCTATGTTGGTATTGATGCCGACTCAGATTAAGGTGACTGAGAGTGGAGCAATCAATGCTCGTACTTTCCCTGGTCTGCTCCTATGGGGTATGTTGGTGCTGTCTTCTGTAGTTTTTCTTGTCGAGTTGGTTCGTATTGTTTTTCATAAACCTTGTACTAGAATTGAGATAGCACTTGTTGCCGAGGTACGTGCGTTGGCGATTCTTTCTATGTTAGTGCTGTATCTTGTTTTGTTGCGTTCCCTCGGTTTCATTGTAAGCTCGTGTCTTTTCAGTGTGTTCATGACAGGCTTTTTCCGAGTTCGCAAGCCATCCTATTACTTGGTTGGTCTTATTTGTGCCTTAACTATAGGATTTATCTTCCAAGTTGTCCTCCATGTACGTTTGCCCTGAGGAAGTGAAGTATGGAACTATTTCAACAAGGTCTGATGTTGTTGCTCCATTGGCAAAATCTTGTTTGGATGAATATCGGTCTAGTGATTGGCATCGTTTTTGGTGCGATTCCAGGGTTGACGGTTATTCTTGCAATCGTTCTTTTCTTGCCATTCACATATTCGTTGGGTGCGGTTGAGTCATTCATGTTCCTGCTTGGCATTTATTGTGCAGGCGGGTATGGAGGATCCATATCGGCGATTTTGATTCATACCCCGGGTACTCCCCATGCCGCTGCGACTATGCTTGATGGATATCCCATGGCGCAACGGGGAGAGGCTCGAAAGGCGATGCATATCGCTCTCGATGCATCTACGGTAGGTGGACTGCTTTCCGCCTTTTCTCTATTGTTTTTTGCTCCTCAGGTTGCAAAATTTGCTGAACGGGTAGGTACTCCGGAGTATTTTCTTGTTTGCCTTTTCGGACTTACCATTATTGCTGGTGTTTCTGGAAAAAGTTTGATAAAGGGACTAATTTCTTGTTTCTTTGGCCTTTTTATCGAGACAATTGGAATCGATCCGATGACGGGGGCTACCCGGTTCATTTTTGGTAACATCAACCTCTATTCGGGTTTTGATTTAGTCATTTGTCTGATTGGCCTTTTTGCTTTGGGAGAGGTGCTTGCCAAGAGTAAGGTGGGTTCGGGTCAAGCGGTTTCCAAAGGTGTGCCAAACGACAATGGAGCCATTTCTCTCCAAGAGTACAAGCGGATGGGGTTGCCAGTCTTTCTTTCCGCAGTCATAGGCATCATCATTGGTATCATTCCTGGGACAGGTGCCTCCATGGCATCCTTTTTCAGTTATAATGTTGCTAAGAATATCTCCCACCACCCTGAAGAGTTCGGCCATGGGTCGATTGAGGCAATCAGCGCTGCAGAGACAGCAAATAATGCTGTTACTGGAGCTACGTTGATTCCTTTATTGACACTTGGTATCCCAGGAGATGGCTGTGTAGCCATCATGATGGGTGCGCTGATGATTAATGGATTGACTCCTGGTCCAAAACTTTTCCAGGACCATGGCCCAGTCATGTATGCCATTATGCTTGGTCTGGTGTTGGTGAACATCTTCATGTTTGTTCAAGGACGTTTATTGACCAAGGCCTTTGCAAAAGTAATTAATATCCCGGTTTCGATTCTGACCCCGATTATTGTTATTTTCTGTTTCGCGGGAGCTTTCAGTGTCAACTCTTCTACCTTCGATATCGGAACAACGTTGGTCTTTGCGGTCATCGCTTATATTCTTGGCAAACTAGATTTTCCCACCATTCCGATTCTGCTTGGCCTTGTGCTTGGCCAACTTACTGAGGAGAACTTCCGACGAAGCCTGATTCTGTCTGATGGTTCTTGGAAGATCTTTGCTTCAAGTCCAATCTGTATTGTCTTCATTGGGCTCATCGTTGTTGCACTTGTTCTTGTTGTCACTGCGAAAGTCAAAGACATGCAGAGGGAGGATAAATAGTCATGGACAACCTTTACAATATTTTGTTTTACTTCACCGACCAGCAGAGAGCAGATACATGTGGCTGTTATGGACAGAAACTGGACGTTACACCATGTCTGGATGATTTGGCCAAGGAAGGAACTATCTTCCAAACTGCTATTTCTCCCCAGCCTGTCTGTGGCCCCGCTCGTGCTATTTTCCAGACAGGGAAATGCGCCACCGAGCTTGGTTGCTTTCGCAATAGTAAGATGCTGCCACTGACAGTAAAGACGCTTGCCAATTACATGGAGGGTGCCGGTTATGAGACTGGCTATGTGGGTAAATGGCATTTGGCAAGCGAGGGGAACCTTGAGGCTAAACCGTATATAGACTACCAGAGAAAACCTATTCCCCGTATCTTACGAGGTGGATATACCGGTTTTTGGCGTGCGAGCGATGTTCTGGAATTTACTTCGAACGGTTATGGAGGATACATCTTCGACGAGAATGAAAACCGTATCGATTTCAACAAATACCGTGCTGACTTTATTGCAGAACAGGCTCTTGAGTTCCTCGAAAGATATGATGGCAAACGTCCGTTCTTTCTTACTGTTAGCCAAATAGAACCTCACCACCAGAATGATGCTGGCCATTATCAAGGTCCGGAAGGAAGCAAAGAACGGTTCAAGAATTTCGAGGTTCCTGCCGATTTGGTTGCATTTCCAGAAGGAGATTGGAAATCGGAATATCCGGATTATTTGGGAGCAGTCCATAGTTGCGACTGGAATTTTGGCCGACTGGTCAGGAAATTGAAAGAGCTAGATATTTATGACAAAACCATCATTGTCTATACGAGCGATCATGGTTCCCATTTCAGGACTCGCAACCATGATGCTCATATGTGTGGTTACGATGATTACAAGCGCACCTGCCACGAGGCGGCGGTTCATGTTCCTCTTGTCATTACTGGTGGTCCATTCTGTCAGGGAGGCAAGCGGATTAAAGAGATTGTCTCAACGGCAAGTTTGCCCAAAACTTTTGTCCATCTTGCTGGGTATGAGGTAGGTGATGCGATGATTGGTGAAGAGCTTGATTTAGTAGCAAAAGGGAATCTTCCGGCCAATCGTGTTGATGAGGCGTTTATTCAGATTTCTGAAAGTCGGGTGGCGCGTTGCGTACGAGGCCGGCGGTATGTCTACGAGGTGGTAGCCCCTGGGGTCAATGGAGGTTCGGTCGGGAGCGCCAATCATTATGTGGATGACTTTTTATATGACTTGCAGGAGGATCCGAACGAATTGAATAATTTGATCGGTGATCCTCATTATGGCTCGGTCCGTCTGATGATGCGGAAACATCTTCTTTCTCTTATTAAACAGATGGAGCATGCTGAGCCGTTGATTACCGATTGGTAGGAGCAATGCGGCGCATGCCTAGAGTGCGAAAGGAAAAAGCAGACTTCGTCTATAGATACTTAAGGCAGTTTATCGAACAGAATAAATTTTCGGCTTCGGACAAACTGCCCAGTGAGATTTTTTTATGTGGGAGGCTTTCCGTCTGTCGCCATACGGTACGAGAAGCCACTGGTCGACTTGCGTCGGAGGGCTTTATCGTTTCAAAACGTGGAAGTGGTTCATGTTTTATTCGTGAAAAGGCAATAGAGGATCCATATATCGAGGATACATCCCGTTTGCAGATTGCATTGCTCATCCAAGGACAGGATCGGGAAGCGAGTGAAGGGTTTGTGCAAAGCATTCGAAGAACCCTGAAGCCTTACAATGTAGAACTGCGTGTGTTTTTCACTGACAACAAGATTGCCAATGAACGTTCTTGCCTTGAAGCGTGCATGCAAGGGTTCAATGGGTTGATTGTTGATGGTGTCAAGGCAAGTTTTATGAGCCCGAATCTTGATTGTTATGCACGTCTTTATGCGCAAAGTATTCCTTTTGCCTTCTACAATAACTATTACAGCGGTACCAAATATCCTCGTATTACAATTGATGATGAAGGTTGTGCCGATCTGTTGGTCAAGGAGCTAGCAGATAAGGGGCATACTCGGATTGCAGGTATTTTTCTTTGCGACAATTACCAAGGATGCAAGAAGTACCAGGGTTTTGCCAAGGCGCTTTTAAAGTATCATGCGGCTTTTGATGATAAATATATCAAATGGATGATTTCTGATGATCTTGAAGATCATGAGCAAATCAAACGATTGATTAGTAGGTTTCTTAGGTCGATTCCAGATTGTACGGCAATTGCCTGTTGCAACATTATGTTTTATGAAACATTGCTTGAAGTAATGAATGAGATGCACAAGTCAGTACCTAGGGATTATTCTGTGGTTTGTTTTGACTATTCCAAATCTGATTGGGAGACAGCTCCAGTTACCTGTTCGGTACATCCTCGTGATGAGATTGGTAAAGTAAGCGCCCAACTGCTGATGAATATGATTTTGGATTCCCATTACAAGAACAAGGAGTACTCCTACATTTTTCCTCCACGTATTCATTATGGCTCAAGTGTGAGAACCCTTATCTGACCTCGCGTACCGGGAGTTTTTCTGTTGTCTCCTGCTGGACTCTCTTCCCCGCGCATGAGGAGGATTGCTTTTCAAGAGTCCACCATATGGTTGGTTGCATCTGGCAGAACCGTACTCTTGTTCCTAGCACCTCGAGATGTTTACATACTTTCATCGACCCAACTGTGCCGGGCATGACAAGAGGAAAGAATTCTTTATATGACGAGGGCGCCTTTTCTTGCCGCCCCTCATCATGGATAGCTTTTATGCCTCCGTCCCCCAAGCCTCGATTTGTGTCAGGGCGGGAAAAGGAGAGGGATCGTCGGCCTTGACCAGATTGCTGACGGACAGGGTCTTGGTCGTGACCGGTGTCTCGAACGTGAAATGTTGGGCGCTGTCGCTCTTTGTCAGCTTGACCGTGCGGGTTCCCTCGTCGGTGGTCAGGTCTGCCTGGACCCACCAAGCATCGTGGGGAAAATCGGCTCGGGTGTACAGGACCACCTCGTTGATTCTGACTTGTCTTCCGAAATCGATGGTCAGGGCTGCTTTCGGATCCCTGTTGATGCCCCAGCTGGAGTAGGGCCAGTGGCCATGACCATGGTTGGCCTTGATGCCGTCGATGGCGTTGCGGGCTTCGAACGAGGCTTCTCCCCGGGTTTCGACATTCGCATAGGCGTGGGGAAAGAGTGCTTTGTTGGCATGGCAGTCCATGGGATTCAATGCCAGATTGCGGAAACTTCTCCTTTCTTCAGGAAGGGCGTTTCGGACCGTCAGGTAGTGAAGGCTTCCCTGGAATGCGTTCGGGTCGTAGCAGACCCGTCTCTCGTTGAAAGGAATCGGCAGCGTATAGGTGCCGTCCAGATACAGCAGGGTAGGTGCAAGCGTTCCGTCCATCGTGCAGACGACAAAACCGGCTTGGTCTGCCTTGAGGGTAATCGTGTCGCCTTCCTCATATGGATTCTGGTAGACAAGCACCACCTCGTCGGTGCCTGACGCTGACGCTTTCGTCGTTTCCTGATTGGTAATGGATACAGTATAGGTCATAGGGCAATCATAGAACACTTTTGCCGTATACGCAAAAGGGTGGCCGAAATAAGGGGGCTAGCGGACAAGTACATTGGCCTTAACGGTTAAGTTCCTTTGCTTTTTGGTCCTTGAGGAACTCCTTGTCGAGATAATGCAAAAGGGATTGCACATCATCGTGCGGTAACGAAGGCACATTGTTCCGAAGATATAAATTATCTCCAATGGTTTCGAGTGTTGATACTTTGGCGTCCTTCACAAGTACTTGAAAGGCCATTGAGATTGCATTGTATGCCTGCTTGTAGGCACCTTGGTCGATAATTGCATCTAGAGCACCGGTTTCGAGGGCTTCTTTTGACTGCTCGAACAATTCGCTTCCCACAACAAAGAGTTGGCGATATTTCTTTTGCGCATGAACCAGAGATACAACCCTGATGGTCGTACGCGCATTATTGGCATAAATGCCTTTGATGTCCGGCATTTTTTCCAGCAAGTCTTCCAATGTCTCGAACAGTTTTTCCGGATATTGCTTTGATTCATACAACTCGATGATCTGCAACTGTGGATTGATCGAGTCAAGCTCATCATAGAACCCACGTACGACCAACCCGTGGTTTGCACTATCACGTTTGGTACCGATGATTACCACATGAGCAGGACCTTTGACGACAGACCCTAGGTATTCAGCTGCAAGCTTTCCTGTCTTGTAAGCGTCCGCCATGATGCAAGAGGTGCGTCCACTGTGGGGAGCATCGGCAGAAACCGTGAACAACTGTATTCCGTTATCAGTGAAGCGTTTGAGTGTGGAAAGGAATGGACTCTCTTCCCAGATAATGGTCACAAGCGCCTTCATTGTATGGTGATAGAGTTCGTATATCTTGTCCAATTTGGCTAGTTGGTCTGCCTGGGTCCCATCAAAGGTGATCTTGATGATGTGGAAGTGGGCGTCTGCAAGCTCCGTTTCCCGGTGGATGATACCTGCCCAAATGTACTGGTAGAAGTATTGGTCGACACCGAGAGGAGCGGGAAAGAGCGCCACAATTGTCTTTTGCTCGTTGCTCGCCTTAGCCCCAACGACATAATTCAAAGATTGTGCAAGAGTAATTATTTCCTTGCGTTTGGCTTCGCTGACTCCTTTTGACCCTGAGAGCGCCTTGTATACAGTTCCTGGTGCTACATGCGCAAGTTCCGCAATATCGCTTAATGTGGTTTTCTCGGCCATGAATCTCTTCCCCTTGCTTGAAAAAGTATAACAACTCCAAAGAGAAAAGCAAGGAATCGTTTTCTTTAATAGAGAAATTTTTCTCTAAAAAATAACACATATAAGGAAAAATATTTCTTGACAGATGTAAAAAGCCTCTTAGAATGGACACAAGAAGGAGGATTGTATGACTATGTCTCGATTGCAGAGCAAGAATTTCGTTGGGGGAACGGTATCATTGATTCTGTCATTGATATTGTTTACGCAAAACACGGAACCATCCAGCATGTATCCGTTTCTTGTGCTTGGGGGAATGTTGCTGTTCTCTGCCCTGACGATTGTCTTTTCCTTCCATTCAAACGAAGAAGAACCAGTACAAAGGTACGGCTTGAAAGAGCTCCTGTTGATGGTGGTTTTGTTTCTCAATCCGCTCGGCATGCAGACCATTGGATTTTGGACGACAGCATTTTTGGAGATATTCATCTTCTCCCTCATTGTCGAGACGGATTTCACGAAAAAGAAAGTCTTTTCCATATTGTTGTTCTGTTTGTTGTGTGTGGTCGTGTCTTACTGCATCTTTGCGATTGGGCTTCGGATTCGTTGCCCACGGGGCAAGTTGCTATAAAAAGGAGAAAGAAATGAAAGGAATGAAGCGTTTGGTATGTGCGATGACGGTTCTTGCCGGTACATGTGGCATGTTGTTTTCCCAAGGAGGAACAGAACAGCAGGGGGCATATCCAGGCAAGGAAGTAAACGTGATTGTCATTGCAAATGCCGGAGGCGGTACCGATGCCATGGCAAGAGCTGTGACGAGTCCGCTTGAGAAAAAGTTGGGTAAACCGTTCGTGGTGGTGAACAACGGCACCGCAGGCGGTTTGGTTGCGACCGAGGATATTGCGGCGGCTCAAACAGACGGATATACATTGGGTGTTTTCTCCAATACAGATGTGGCGAACTTTGCTTGGGGTCAGAAGAATAGCAATGTCTCAGTGGACAATTACACCTATATTGCTGCTTTGAATACTACCAGCGATATCGTTGTCCTGAAGAAAGGGTCTCAGTTCAAGTCTCTTAGCGAGGTCATTTCGTATGCGAAAGCAAATCCTGGAAAACTGACGATGGGCTTGCCTTCCCCGACCCAGAAGATGAGCCTTGCCTTATACGAGAAAGCTACAGAAACGGATGTGACGGACGTAGTCTATGGAGGAGGAAACAAGGTTTTTGCCGATTTGCTTGGCGGACATGTGGAAATGGGTATTCTCGGAGCAAAATTCGTGAAGCAGGCAAAGGAACAGGGGCTGACCATTCTTGGCATCATGCTGGATGACCGGCTGGATTCGGTTGGAGATATCCCCACTTTCAAAGAGCAGGGATATCCGATGTCAAACCCGGCTTGTCGTATGCTGGTTGGCCCAAAAGGAATCAGCCAGGACAAAGTAGACGTGCTTATTGCTGCTCTTCAGGATGGGTTTGCAGAGGGTGGTGAAATGAAAAAGAACATCGAGGCTCTTGGAGAGTCGCCTCTGCTGGTTGTCGGAGCTGACTTGGCGGATTTCCTCAAACAGGACTTTGCCATGCGCCAGGATTACTACAAGAACGCTCAATAACATTGGGAGGACTGTAATGGAAACCGCCATGCAGGTATTGGGAAATCTCTTCTCCCTTCACATGCTTATCGCTTGTCTGGTAGGGACGCTTGTTGGCGTCGTGCTTGGAGCCATCCCCGGCATGAACGGAGGTATAGGCATTGCTGTTTGTCTGCCTTTTACCTATTCGATGGCTCCAGCGGAAGGGCTGGCGTTTCTTGGTGGCATGTATGTTGGGTCCTCCTATGGCGGTTCCATTGCGGGGATTTTGATCAATGTTCCCGGAACAGCTGAATCTGCTTGCACGACGATTGAAGGATATCCGATGACATTGCGGGGAGAGGGTAAGAAAGCCCTCTATCTCTCTGTTCTTTCTTCTTCCTTTGGGTCTGTCGTGGGCTTGTTGGCATTGGTTTTTTGTGCGCCACTTCTAGCGAATGTCGCCGTCAAGTTCGGACCTCCGGAAATGTTGCTTCTGTCGTTATGTGGTCTGACTATTGTCGGGGCATTGACTGGCAAGGATATCATTCGGGGCATGTTTGCCGCCTGCTTTGGCCTTTTCCTCGCCATGGTTGGCGTTGACGAGGCAAGTGGACAATTCAGGTTTTATTTCGGCCTGCGACTGCTTCGTGGAGGGGTGGGGTTGATTCCCGCCGTCATTGGTTTGTTTGCCGTGGCCGAGATGATAAAGCAAGGGATATCCGCTTCATCGAAAGAGGAGCATCCCCGGATCCAACTGTTGCCTGCAAGTGTCCGCAAGACGTGGCATTTCATTTGGCATGACAGGATGCCCCTGTTGCTGAAATCCTCTGCCATTGGCACTTTTATAGGTGTCTTGCCGGGGACGGGAGGTGCCATCAGTTCTTTCTTGGCTTATGGGGAAGCAAAAGGGAAGGATACCGAAGGCACATTCGGCAAAGGCAATCCTGACGGGATTATTGCTTCAGAAAGTGCAAACAATGCTGCGGTAGGCGGTTCGTTGGTCCCGATGCTGGCGTTGGGTATTCCTGGTTCTTCTACCAGCGCGATCATGTTTGGAGCGTTGACCATTCATGGTTTGGTTCCTGGTCAGAGCCTCTTTTCCGAGCATGCTGATATCGTCTACACGTTCTTCGGTGGCATGTTCCTAGTGACATTCTTCATGTTGCTGATTGGAATTGTCGGAATACCATTGTTTTCCTCCATTGTGAAGATCGACATCAAAAAGATCATTCCTTTTGTGTTGTTGTTCTCGTTGATTGGTGCGTACAGCGTGAATAACTCGATGTATGACGTTTGCATCGCGATGATCATGGGCCTTGTCGGAGTTTTCTTTTCGCGTGTGGGGATTCCTGTCACACCTGTCGTGCTGGGCTTGATTCTCGGGGACTTGATTGAAAGCAATTTCATTAGAACATTGACGATTGCAGGTGCAGAAGGAGTGAACCCTCTTGCATATATGTTTGCAAGGCCGTTATGCCTTGCCATCCTTGCATTGACAGTATACCTGATTGCAGCCAATGTTCGTGCACTTAAAAGAAGCCAGCAGATACAGCAGGGCACCAGCAACACGCAAGACTTGAAGGAAGAATAACATGGCAAAGCGACACATCGTTTATATTTTATCCGACCAACATAATCCGCTGGTTATGGGCAATGCCGGGGATCCCGTCATCCGGACTCCGGCGTTGGATGAGTTGTTCCGGCACGGTACAAGCTTCTCCAACTGTTATTGCGCGGCACCCTTGTGCGTTCCAAGCCGCTCTGCCATTCTCAGCGGATTGCTTCCCAGTCATACAGGTGTCTACAACAATATGCAGGCGCTCCCAACTTGCAATGCGACTTTTGTCAATTGCCTGACCGATGCCGGGTATGAGACCGTATTGTGCGGACGCATGCATTTTGTCGGTTGGGATATCTGGCATGGTTTCCAAAAGCACTTGGTCGGGGACATCACCCCTTGCTTTGTTGGAGGCGATAATGAACGTGAGATTTATGGGGAGTTCATGCGTTCTTCAGGCCAGAATCTGACGTCGATACGCAAGTCAGGGGCGGGGCATTCGGCTGTTTTGGATTATGATCAATGTGTGACGGATGCCGCATGTCATGTATTGGACCAACGGAAATCCGACGACCCTCCCTTGTTCTTGACCATTGGATTCTATGGACCGCATTGTCCCTATATCGCACCCAAGGAGTTGTTTGACTACTATTACAAACAACTGCCAGATATTCCTTTTATGAGCCATGCGGAGATGGAAAAGATGCATCCGGCGATCCGCAAGTGGTACGAAAATAGAAAAATCAGCGAGGTCACACGTGAAGATGTGAAACGCATCCGTGCGGCGTACTATGCCTTGGTCGAAGTGATGGACCGGCATATTGCCCGTATTGTCGATACCATTGGACGGACAATCGGATGGGATGACACACTTTTGGTATATACCAGCGACCATGGTGACAACATTGGGGAACACAACATGTTCTGGAAAACCAATTTCTATGAAGGTGCAGCTCGTGTTCCAATGGTGTTCTATGACAAAGGGCATATTGCCGAGGGACGAGTGGTGACGAGTCCCGTATCCCTGATGGACCTGGCTCCCACCTTCATTCATGCGGGTGAGGCTCCGAAGCTTCCCGCTATGGATGGCAGGGATTTGCATGACGTTCTGTATAAGGGAGAGCAGGCAGATTGGGAACGATATGTCATCTCCATGTGTAGCGATATCAAGGGTGACAACCCCAGTGCGATGGTTCGGCAAGGAGCTTACAAGCTTGTCGAATATGCAGGCTACGCGTCTCCACTCCTTTTTGACGTTGAGAAAGATCCAAAAGAACAGCATGATTTGGGAACCGATCTTGCTTATCAGAAAATTATTCGGCAGATGATGGCTGTCTTGCACGAGTACTGGAATCCCGTTGAGGAAACCGAACGGTTGCGTCAAGCCAAAATGCACTTTACTTTGATGAAAGATTGGTATGACCGTGTGAACTTCCCGTTGGTGGGAGAGTGGAGGGGGGACCCGACAAGGAATTACTTGGTTGATTGACACCTCCTCTCTCGGCTAAGTAAGGTTGAGGCATGACCATTTATGGAATCGCCAAGGAAGCCGGAGTCTCCATCAGCACGGTGAGCCGTGTGATCAACGGGGGCAGTTGCTCTCTTGAAACGAAGAAACGGGTCTATGCCGTGATGGAGAAGCATGGCTATCAGCCCAATGCCATTGCCCGTGGGCTTGCCTCGAACCGGATGATGACGATCGCCATCGTGATGGTCGATATCCGTGTCGGCCACTATGCCCACACCGCTTACGAGCTGGAGCGGTTCTTCCATACCAAGCACTACGAGGTGCTGATCTGCAATACCGGTTCCGACCTTTCCGATATCAAAGAAGACCTGGAGGTTCTGGAGTCCCGCAAGGTGGATGGCATCTTCCTGTTGGGGTCGACGTTCGACCGTGTCCAGCGTGATCCAGGAATCTGCCGGATCATCCAGTCCATTCCAACGGTGCAGGCAAACGGGAACATGCACCTTGCAGGGGTCGATACGGTCAGGGTGGATGACGCGAAAGGCATCCGGATGGTGGTCGATTACCTCTACGGGCAAGGCCGCCGTTCCATCATCTACGCCCAGGACGTCAACACGTCGAGCGCCGAGATGAAAGTGCGGGGCTACCAGGAAGCGATGGCGGGCCATCACCTGCCGATCCACGTCCTGGCGTGCGACCACTCCTTGGAAGGTGGCCGCGACGTGGTGGCGCAGCTCAAATCGATGCGGGTGGATTACGACGCCTTGGTGTTTGGCGACGATATCCCCGCCATCGGCGCCATCAAGGCGCTGAAGGCGGAAGGGATAGCCATACCTTCCCAGGTGGCGGTGACCGGATTCAACAACCTGAGATCCGCCCGGTTCACCGAGACCGAGCTGACCAGCGTGGACAACAAGTACTGGCAACTGGCCAGCGAGAGCGCCCAATGCATGCTTGCCAGGCTGGAGCATCGTCCCGTCTCCATTCCGGTGATCGAGCCCGAGCTGGTGATTCGTCAAAGTACCTGAGCCAAGGTGTTGACAGAAAAGGAAAAGGGTACAATACTTCCAATCGATGGAAGCGCTTCCAAAGGAGGGTCGCATGAGAATTCCCGCAAATGAGCTGAAGGCTGAGTTCAAGAAGATCTTGATGAGCCGAGGATTTGACGACACAAATGCCGACGAGGCCGCACAGGTGTTCACCGACAACAGTGTCGACGGCATCTACTCGCATGGAGTGAACCGTTTTCCTAGGGTGGTGTCCTACCTGGACCACGGCACGATCAAGCCGGAGAATGTGGCGACCTGCGTCAGCTCCTTCATGGGCTTCGAGCGTTGGGACGGACACCGGGGCATGGGACCGCTGAATGCCAGGAAGGCGATGGACAGGGCCTGTGACCTTTCCGAGAAATACGGTATCGGCGTGGTCGCGCTCGGGAACAACAACCACTGGATGCGTGGCGGCTCCTATGGATGGCAGGCTGCAGGCCGTGGCAAGATCGCCATCTGCTGGTCCAACACCCAGCCCAACATGCCGGCCTGGGGCGGCATGGACAAGAAGATCGGCAATTGTCCGTATGTCATGGCGGTTCCCCGTTCCAACGGACAGCACATGGTCCTGGACATGGCGGTCAGCCAGTTCTCCTACGGCAAGATCGAGGAATACAAGCTCAAGGGCCAGCAGTTGCCGGTCTACGGCGGATTCGACACCAAGGGCAAACTGACCACCGACCCCACGGAAATCGAGAAGTCGTGGCGGGTGCTTCCCATGGGCTATTGGAAGGGCAGCGGGCTGTCGGTCATGCTGGATGCGGTCGGTACCGTGCTCTCGGCCGGCAACTCGGTCCAGCAGATCGGCACCTTCGGCGACGAGGTGGGCCTGACCCAGATCATGATCGCCATCGACCCAGGCAAGATGAACACCCCGCAGGAGACCGACAAGATCGCCGACGCCATCTGCGCCGACCTGCATTCCTCGATTCCCGAGAAAGAAGGGGTCAAGGTCCGCTATCCGGGCGAGCGCGAGTACTATACCCGCCAGGACAACCTGAAGAATGGAGTTCCCGTCATCGACGAAGTCTGGCAGACTATCAAGCAATTGGAGAAGTAACAAATGCAAGCAATCAAATTGGAGAAGCCATGGGATGTGGCGTGCGTGGATATCGACAAGCCGGTCCGCAAGGAAGGCGAAGCCCTGATCAAAGTGAAGGCCGCCGGTATCTGCGGCAGTGATATCGGAGCGTTCCGGGGCACCAACGGCCTGGTAAGCTATCCTCGGATTATCGGCCACGAGATAGCCGGCGAGGTGGTTGAGATCGGACCCAACAAGAAGGGCATCAAGGTCGGGGACCGGGTGGTCGTCGATCCCTATCTCTACTGTGGGCACTGCTATCCCTGCTCGATCGGACGGACCAACTGCTGTGAACACCTGCGCGTTCTGGGCGTCCACGTGGATGGTGGCATGTGCGAGTACTTCACCCATCCGGCAGACATGCTGGTCAAGATTCCCGAGGGAATGAGCTGGGTGCAGGCCGCCATGGCCGAGCCCCTTACCATCAGCCTGCACGGTATCCATCGCGGTGGGCTGAAGGCCGGCGAGTACTGCGCGGTCATCGGCGCCGGACCGATTGGTCTGGTTGCCGGTCTGGTCGCCCAGGCCTATGGCGCCCACGCGATTTTGCTGGACATCGTCGACGAGCGCCTGCAGTTCGCCAAGAAGCTCGGCATCGAGCACGTGGTCAACAGCATGGACAAGGAGAAAGCCGTCGAGGAAATCCGCAAGATCACCGGAGGCACCATGGCACAGCAGGTGATGGAATGCAGCGGAGCCAATGTGGCGATCCGCAGCACGCTTGACTTCGTCAGCAACGCCGGAAGAATCACCCTGACCGGTTGGCCGAAGAAGGAAACCAGCATCCCGACCGACCTGATCACCAAGAAAGAGGTCGACATCCGCGGAGCCCGTACCAGCGCCGGCGAGTTTGAGGAGGCCCTTGACCTGATCAACTCCAAGCGTGTGGACATGATGCAGGTGCTGACCAAGACCGTCAGTGCGGAGGAAGCACCCGCCACCATCATCGATATCGAGAAGAACCCGGGCAAGTACATGAAGGTGGTCGTCACGTTCTGAGTTTTTTGCTTCCCGTTCAAAGGCTCTCTGGAGGAATCCAGGGAGCTTTTTGTATTAGAAAATAATTTCAGCAATCGTTTGCATATTTGTATTGACAAGTTTGAAAAATGGGATATGCTATGAATTGTTGCAATAGGCAAACGTTTGCCTATAGTTTGGCGGCATTTACTTGGATAAAACCGATATGACGGGGTTCGCGATGGGATATACGACACTGAAGGATGTGGCGGAGAGGGCTGGAACTACCGCAAGCACCGTATCCTATGTCCTGAACCAGAAACAGGATCGGTATATCAGCGATGAGATGCGGCGCCGCGTGCTTGAGGCTGCCGAGGAACTCCATTACATCAAGAGTTATGGCGCATCCTCCCTGAAGGGGAAGAGCAGACGCTTGCTTTCCATCCTGGTCCCCCAGTTCGAGAACCAGTTCTTCACCCGCCTGATCGTCGCCGCCGAAAAGATCCTGATGCGGGCAGGCTATGACCTGGTCATTTCCAACACTGACGACAACCCGGAAAAGGAAAAGGAAATCATCGAGCGCATGGTGGGACAACGGGTAGACGGCATCATCGTCACCCCGACGACCAAAGGAGCGGAGAATACCGAGATCCTCCGCAGGGTCGGGCTTCCGATGGTCGTGGTGGACCGGCCGCTTATGGGTGTTTCCTCCTACCATCGCGTCGCTACCGACAACTACGGCTTCGGGGTCGAGGCCGCCGAATACCTGATCCGGAAGGGGCATACCCACATCGGCTACGTCAACTGGGACAGCGAGATCAAGGATCTTGAGGATCGTCATGCCTCCATCGTGGATACCTATCGGAAACATGGCCTTGACGAGAGCCACGTGGCCGTTGCCTGCCAGTCGTTCTCCTATCAGGGCGGATACGACGCGACAAAGGAAATCCTGGAACACCATCCCGAGGTGACGGCCCTGTTCTATGGCTTCAACATGCAGGCCATCGGCGGAGTCTCGTATCTGAACGAGAAAGGGATCCAGGTGCCGAAGGATATTTCCGTGATATTGATCGGAAGTCCCGATTGGGCGACCATCGGTCACTTCTGCCATGTCGACATGGGCGACTCGGCAATCGGCGAGCGGGCCGCAAGGGTATTGCTCGAGGAAATCGACGGGAAGCTTCCGGTCGACGGGTCATCTTGCTTCGTGCAGAACGGCCACCTTGTGGAAGGCGGTTCTGTGAAAGATATCACAATCAATTCCTAGTAAGGAGGAAATTCGATGAGAAAAGTGGCAGCATTGAGTCTCGTGCTTGCTCTGGCGTGCGGCGCTGCGTTCGCACAGGGAACCCAAGAGGGTGGTGGAACTGCGAAGGCTTCCGACTATCCCAACAAGACCATCAACATGACCGTCCCGTACGGCGCTGGTGGAACGACCGACCTGACCGCGCGCGGCCTTGCCAGCCCGATGGGCAAGCAGCTTGGCGTGACGATCAACGTCATCAACACCCCGGGTGCCGGCGGCAGCGCCGGATCGCTGAATGTCCAGAACGCCAAGGTTGACGGATACAGCATCCTGGCCAACGGCATGCTTGCGTTCACCACCATGCCGATCATGGGCTACACCGACAAGACCTACAAGGACTGGGACATCTGGATCGCGACCTACGCCCCGAACGTCGTCGTGGTTCCCAAGAACTCTCCGTACAACACGATCACCGACCTGGTGGACGACATGAGGGCCAACCCCGGCAAGGTCACCATTGGTACTGCCGGTATCGGTACGGGCGGCCATTTCGGCGCGGAGGTCTTGAAGGCTGTCGCTGGCGTCGACTACAAGCACATCACCTATGCCGGTGGCGGAGCCGCATTCACGGCGACGCTGGCGGGAGAGGTCCAGGCTTGCCCGCAGCTGCTTGCCGAGTACAAGGATGCGATCATCAGCGGAGACGTCAAGGCGCTTTGCACCTTGGCCGAGGACGACATCGAGCTTGCTCCGGGCGTCGTGGTCCCGAGCATCAAGAAAGCCTATCCTGACGCAGCCAAGTATCTGCCGATGGGAGAGGTCACCGGCATCCTGATTCCGAAAGGGCTCCCCGAGGAGGACCTGAAGAAGATCGACGCCGCGTTCGAGTTCGCCGTCAAGGACCAGGCGTTCCTCGACTTCTGCGCCACGAAGAGCTTCACCGTCAATCCGATGGGCCGTGCCGAGAGCCAGAAGTTCCTGGATTCCTTTGTTCCGCGCATCTGCTACCTGATGTACGATGCGGGCGCCGCAAAGGTTGATCCTGCCAAGTTCGGCATCAACCGCCAGTAATCAGGTTTCTCTGCAGGGTGCCGGCCGGCACCCTGCACATGTTCCCCCTCTCTTGAAAGGTGTATTTGTATGGATAAGAAAGCGAAAGACTTCATCTTTTCGTTCGTGCTGATGGCGGTGGCGATCTACGTCTTCGTAGGTGGTATGCATATCTACTTCGAAGCGGCATCGATGCCGTACAACATCACGGAATTCAATATTTCCCCCGCGTTCCTGCCGGTGGTTCTCGGCGCCGCGCTGTTTCTTTGCGCGATCCTGCTTTGCCTGCAGAGCCTGAGCGGGGTGGAAAGCAAAGGCAAGGCCGCCAAGGCGTATTGGGGGCAGTTCAAGGCAAGCTTGAAGCCCCTGTTCACGAACAAGAATTTCCTCAGCATGGTCGGAGGGGCGTGCATCATCTTCATCTACACGTTCATCCTGGTCGGGCTGATTCCCTATTGGGCCGCATCCTTCATTTTCCTGGTTGCGCTCATGTTGTTCCTTCAGGCTACCAAGCCGGTAAGGGTCATCATCATCTCGGCCGTGGTGGTCGGCTTGATTCTTCTGTTGTTCAAAGTGGCGTTCCGCGCCGCTCTTCCCTGAGGAGGCTTGAGAATGGTCGGTACCTATTTGATGGATGCCATCACGACGACCCTGCAGCCGTTCAACCTCGTGGTGCTTTTCGCCTCCACGCTGGCTGGTCTGGTCATGGGCATTCTGCCCGGACTGAGTGCGACCATGGCAATCGCGCTGCTTACCGGTCTTACCTACAATTTCCCGACCCAGTCGGCGCTGATCTCCCTGCTGGGCATCTACGTCGGCTCCATCTCCGGCGGATGCCAGTCGGCGATCCTGCTCAACATGCCGGGAACCCCCGCCTCGGCGGCGACCGCCCTGGACGGCTTCCCGATGGCCAAGCAGGGCAAGGGAGGATACGCGATCTTCCTCGCCACGACCTGCAGCATGCTCGGCACGATGATCAGCGTCATCTTCGTGCTTACCCTGACCCCGCTCCTTACGGACCTGGCGCTGAAGTTCAAGAGCTGGGAGTTCTTCCTCCTGACCATCTTCGGCATCGTCATCTGCGGCACGATCACCGCCCAGGACAACGCCTTGAAGGGATGGATCAGTGGCATTCTCGGCCTGATTGTCGCCCAGATCGGCATGGATACCGTCGACTCGTTCCCCCGGTTCTGCTATGGGAATGTCAACATGATGGCGACCATTCAGCTGATTCCCGTCATGATCGGGCTTTTCGGATTCCCCGAGATCATCAAGAGCTTCAAGCGCGAGGAGGACGCCCCTGTCGAGCAGGTCAGCAATTTCGAGATCAAGAAGGGCTTCAAGACCGTCTTCTCGCATTTCGGAATCGTCCTGCGTTCCGCGCTGATCGGCGTTTGTGTCGGCATCATCCCCGGCGTTGGCGAGGATACCGGCGGCTGGCTTTCCTACTGGGCCACCAAGACGACCAGCAAGCACCCGGAGAACTTCGGGAAAGGCGAGGAGACGGCGATCATCTCCTCCGAGACAGGCAACAACTCCTGTATCGGCGGCGCCATCATCCCGGTGCTCAGCCTCGCGGTTCCCGGTTCCGCTCCGGCGGCGGTCCTGCTTGCTGCGTTCCTGATGCACAACTACCGCCCGGGTCCGCTGCTGATGAGCGAGAGCCCCGACTTCGTCTACCGGATCGGCATCTATCTGCTTTTCGCGTCGGTAGCCATGTGGTTGCTTGCCCTTGTCCTCGCTCGCGTGACGATCAAGATGCTCCGGATCAAGAAAAAGATCCTGATGCCGGTCGTCTACACGCTGTGCGTGGTCGGCGCCTACCTGATCAACTACAACCTGTTCGACGTCAAGGTCATGTTCGTGTTCGGCCTGGTCGGGCTGTTGCTCAACCAGATGTCGATTCCCGCGGCGCCGTTCCTGCTCGGCGTCATCCTGGGACCGATGACGGACTCCAACCTGCGCAGGGCCCTCAAGCTCAGCGACGGCTCGATCCTCCCGATGTTCCAGAGGCCGATCTGCCTGTTCTTCCTGGTGGTCATCATCGCGATGGTGCTGGCCCAGATGGGGGTCTTTACCCGGCTTTTCGGGAAAAAGAAGGCGGCCTGAGATGCAGAAAGCTGACGGAATCTTCTACGCGCCCGAGGCAGTCGGGGTGAGGAAGGCGGTGGTGAAGCCAGGCGAGTTCTGCTTTGCCGCCGTCGGCCTGGACCATGGCCACATCTATGGGATGACCAATGGCCTGAAAGAGGCCGGCGCCACATTGAAGTACGTGTCGGACCCCGACCCGAAGAAGGTGGAGGCGTACCGGAAACGGTATCCCGAGGCGCAGCCTGCGACATTGGATGAGATTCTCGCGGACTCCTCGATCCGTTTGGTCGCCAGCGCGATTCGTCCCGACAAGCGCGCCGGCCTTGGCATCCAGGTGATGGAGAAGGGAAAGGATTACTTTGCCGACAAGCCTGGCATGCTGAAGCTTGAGGAAGTCGACGCGGTCAGGGAGACAATCAAGAAGACCGGGAGGAAGTATTTTGTCTACTTCGGCGAGCGGATCCACGTGGAAGGAGCGGTCTACACCGAGAATCTGATCCGGGAAGGAAAGCTTGGCGATATCGTCTCGATCACCATCTTGGCACCACATCGGTTGAACCCGGCTTCGCGTCCGGACTGGTTCTGGGACCCTGAGAAGAACGGGAGCATCATCGGAGATATCGGCAGCCACCAGATCGAGCAACTGCTCACCTACGCTGGCGCGAAAACCGCGACGATCACCCAGAGCACGATGGGCAACTTCAACAATCCCTCGCATCCCCAGTTCTTTGATTACGGGGATGTCTCGCTGGTCTGCGACAACGGAACGGTCGGGTATTGCAGGGTCGACTGGTTTACTCCAGACGGCCTGGGTGCCTGGGGAGACGGGCGGGTGTTCATTGTCGGAACGAAAGCGACGGTGGAAATCCGCAAGTACATTGACGTGGCGCGTGATGGCGCGGGAGACCAGGTATACGTTGTCGATGGAAGCGGCGAACACCATGTGTGCGCTACCGGCAAGACGGGGTTTCCGTTCTTTGGAGAGATGATTCTGGATTGCATCAACCGTACCGAGAAGGCAATCACGGAAGAGCATGTGCTTGAGTCGATGCGCATCACGATTGAGGCGGCGAATCACGCAAAGAGGATAAGAAGATGAAAAACGGGGTGTATGGATTTGGCATCATCGGACTCGGCGCCATCGCCGATGTCCACGCGAAGGCGATCGCGACATTGGATGATGGAAAGCTGGTCGCTTGTTTCGACATGGTTCCTGGCAAGGCCGAGAAGTTCTGCGAGGGCCATGGAGGCAAGCCGTACAGCAAATTGGAGGAATTCCTACAGGATCCGGAACTGGATATCGTGACGGTGACTACGCCCTCGGGCGCCCATCTCGAGGTTGCCCTCGCCGCCTTGCGGGCCAAGAAGACGGTCATCGTCGAGAAACCCATGGAGATCACCACCGAGCGGATCGACCAGCTGATCGCGACGGCAAGGGAAAACCACGTCATGTTGGCGGGGGTCTTCCAATCCCGGTTCTTCGATGCGCCGAAAGCCGTCAAGGCGGCGATTGACGCGGGCCGGTTCGGCAGGATCAGCCTGATCAACGCCCAGGTCGAGTGGTACCGCAGCCAGGATTACTACGACAAGGTCGGCTGGCATGGCACCTGGAAGATGGATGGTGGTGGAGCGTTGATGAACCAGGCGATCCACGCCATCGACCTGCTTGGCTGGTTTGGTGGTCCGGTCGACGAGATTTACGGGCAGACGGCATGCTTGAGCCACCAGCGCATCGAAGTCGAGGATGTGGCCGCCGCCACTGTCCGCTTCAAGAACGGGACGCTTGGCATCATCGAGGGTACTACCGGTTGCTATCCGGGTTTCTCCAAGCGGATCGAGGTCTGCGGCAGCAAGGGCAGCGCGATCATCGAGGAGGAGAACCTTGTCTACTGGCACTTCGACGAGGAGGGTCCGGAGGACGAGGAAATCCGCAGGCGGTGCATGGGCTCGACAAGCAATGGCGGCGCCCACAACCCGCTGGACGTCGGGTTCATGGGCCATGCCCGCGAGTTCGCCAACGTGGTTGACGCGCTGAAGAACCATACCGAACCCGCGATTCCGGGCGAGGAGGCGCGCAAGGCGGTCGAGATCATCACCACCATCTACCGGAGCGCCAGAGAGCATCGTCCCATCAAGTTGGGCGACTGATGCGGTTCGGCTTCTGTACGGGTTTCGCGACCCGTTTCCGGTTTACGCTGGATGTTCCGCTCGTCGGGCGGATCCGGCGCGCCGGCTACGATTTCCCGGATTTCCCCATCATGGCCTTCGATTCGGTTTCGAAGGCTGTGCTGGGGCAGGTCCGCGAGGCGATGGGGGATTCGGTGTGTCCTGCCGCCTGCAATCTCGTTCCCGCAAGCTTGAAACTGGTAGGGAAGGAGGTCGATGGCGTGGCATTGCAGGCCTATTTGTCCCGTGTGCTTCCCGTCATGGCTTCCTTCGGGGTGAGGCATCTGGTCCTCGGCAGCGCGAAAAGCCGAATGCTTCCTTCAGGAATGAGCCTCCAGGAGGGGAAAGCCCAGTTCGGGAATGTGTTGAAGGACTATCTGCTCCCGGTTGTCCGCTTGTATGGCATGGATATCCTGATAGAGCCGCTCAATCGCGCCGAGTGCAATTTGCTCAATACCGTGGAGGAGTGCGCCCAATTCGTCCGGGAGATACACCTGCCGGATCTGGCGTTGATGGCGGACCTGTACCACATGGAGGCGAACGGCGAATCTCCGGAAACCTTGCGGGACGCCATGCCATTGGTCCATCACCTGCACATCGCGGGGGTGGATCGTTCGCTTCCTGCAGATGGATTTGATCCGTATCTTCAAACCTGCATCCAGGTCGTCAAGGCGAGCGGATACGACGAGTCCGTTTCCTATGAGACGGTGGATGGCGATATCCGAAGGGCGCTTGTCCTGCTCAAGGCGGCCTGGTCCTGAATTCCTTAGGTTTCGGTATCCTGAGGTTTCCGCCCTCGGCGTTTGCGGTTTCCTTTGTCCAGAAGCATCTCTTTCCGGTAGCCTGACTCGATCAGCTCCTGTTCCTCACGGGCTGAGTACTTTGCCATGATGTCGCGGATTTCCTTGGCGTAGTAGTCCCGCGCCTCCTTCGAATGGAAGGTGATGAAGGCGGGGAGGGTCCCGGTGGAGCTGAGCAGTTGTTCGGGGGACGTTTCCTCCGCTCTGGCGAGACGGACGATGGTGGACAGGGAGAAGTCGGTCTGCATGTTCTCGATGGCGGAAATGGTATGCCGGGAGATGCCGCTTTTAAGCGATACGTATGAAGTGCTGAGGCGCCGTTTCTCCCTGATGGCACGGGAATTCAGTGCGACAATCTTCCGTATCCGCATTTCTTCCAGATAGGTATCCTGGGAACCGTCATCCATGGCTTTAACCATCCCATTTTCAGGTGGTGGATGGAAGTCACTTTAAATGCACAAATTGTGTTAAAATAGGTAAATTTGTGAATTATAATAGACTTGCAGGGAAAGGCTTCCGGAGAGCGGGCCATCGCAATCAATAAATTCCATAGAAGCGGAAAAGCCGTTCGTGCTATACTTGGCGCCATGAATTCGAGCAAGAACATCACGGTACTGGCTTTTGGAGTGGCGAGTCCCGACCACCCTTCGTTCAATCTGGTCGTCCTGGAGAAAGGACAGTTGGTACGGTATACCTACACTCATCAAGGACAGGACAAGGTGACGATCGCCCCCTGTGGGGAGAACGAGGTGGAAACCTGCGTTCTCGACCATGCGACTGAAATCGCCAGCGGGCTTGATTGCCCGACGTTGCTTGACTGCGGATGTCTGCTTGGCCACGACAGGACCCTTGAGCTGTACGTCAGGCTGCTGCCCAAGTTCGCGTATGGCAAGCAGACCTATCGGATCATGCAGACCTTCAAGGGGGCCGACCCGATGCGGCAGGTGAACTACCAGGCCCGCCAGACGATTGATGAGAAGGCGAAGATGACCAGCGCCCAGGCCAGGGAACTGGTTCCCTTTTTGGCGGAACCGGAAATCCAGCATGCCGAGAAGTTGCTCGTCGCCACCGCTTTCCAGCAGGCCGGCAAACGGCTGATGTTCGGCAATGCCGTTGATTTCCGCCTGGTGGTGCAAATCATCGCCACCTTCTGCCCGGGAAGCGAGCTGGTCGACCGGATTCCCATGCTTTCCGCCCGCCCCATCAGCGACGAGCGCAAGAAGCTGATTGCCGACATGAATGCGCTTTTGGGAGACCGTTTCAAGAAGCTCGGCGGCTATGCGTGGTATCAGGACCGCCCGGTCTATCCCTACAGCATCGACTTCGTCGTTGCCAAGGGCAATCAGGTCTTCGCTATCAAGGCTCTGCCCGATGCCGGATACTCCGCAGAGGATTTCCTCCAGCTCTGCCAGACCCAGCGTTTCGTCGGATGTGTCTGCTTTGCCGGGGACGAGAGACTGTACGATGCCAAGAGCTATCTGGAGAAGCACAAGAAGGTGGAGCTGGATCCCGAGAGCAAGATCTCCACGAGGAAGGTCGAGCGTTCTCCGTACGAACTTCGCTGCATTATCTCCTATCTGATGGAGCATTCGATCGAGCGCAAGCACCGTGTCATCTGCGGAGGGTTCCAGAACGACCCCGGCTATGACCCTGCCTGCTTCATCCAGTACGATGACGGGACCCAGGCCGCCATGAATGTCCGCATCAACGAACCTTTGAACGAGGGCAAACGCAAGGAATGGGTGGAAACCACGGCCAAGATTCCCCAGATTACCTTCTGGGTCGACGTGGTTCCCGACAATCCGAAGGAGAAGAAGCTCTACCGCGGCAGCAAGATCCATGTCAGCGAGCATCCGCGTGGCTGATTCCGAGGGCCACCCACATGGGTGGCTTTTTTTTGTGTGTCTATTCCCGATCGCATGGGCGAAAGCAACAAAAAAACTGTCTTTTGTGTTTGAAAAAATAACATTGACGTTTGCCATAAACAATTTACACTATGAGAACTTGTTATTTTTCAAGACAAAAGGAGATTCTGTCATGCGTAGGAAACTGATTGCTTTCATGGCGATGGTGGCGTTGTGCGGGGCCGTGTCCGCCCAGGGAGCCAAGGAGACGGCTTCGGAGGGAGGGGGCGCTTCCAGCGGCCTTGGAAAGAAACTCGTGGTCTATTCCACCCAGACCGACCCTGACATCGAAGTGGTTGTCGGGGGCTTCGAGAAAACGTATGGCATCGACGTCGAGGTGATCAACGGCTCTGCCGGCGAGCTCCGTTCCCGGATTGCGAGCGAGGCGGGAAATCCTCAGGCTGACGTCATGTGGGGCGGACTCAGCCAGAGTGACGGCGACGCCTATGCGGAACTGTTCGAGCCGTATGTCTCTCCGTTGAACGAGGAACTGTATGAGGAATACCGGTCGGACAACGGGTTCTACAACTATCCGAACGTGCAGTTGGTCAACCTGATTGTCAACACCGACCTGGCGGCGAAGCTTGGCGTCGAGATCAACGGCTATGAGGACTTGCTGGACCCGAGGCTCAAGGGCAAGATCATCTGTGCGGACCCTACCTCCTCGTCGTCGGCATGGCGCCATCTGACCACCATGCTTTTGGTCATGGGCGGCTATGGTTCGCAGGCGAGTTGGGATTACATCGAGAAGCTGATGGCCAACATGGACGGCATCATGAGCGGCAGCAGCTCCTACTGCTACAAGTCCGTCGCTGACGGCGAGTATGTGGTCGGACTTTCCTACGAGGATGGGGACGCGCAGCTCGTGGTGCAGGGAGCTCCGAACATCAAGCTGGTCTACATGCAGGAAGGGACGACCGGTTGTGCCTTTGGAGGGGCTATCGTGAAGGGGGCGAAGCACATGGCCGCCGCCAAGGCGTTCATTGACTATATGCTTTCTGTCGAGTGCCAGGAAGCGCGCAACGCGAAGCTGCACATCTTCCGTTCCACCAACAAGAAGGTTGTTTTCGACGCCACCTACATTCCCTCCTATGACTCAATCGTGGTCAAGCACGAGGACTATGGGTATCTTTCCGCCCACAAGCAGGAAATCAAGGACCATTGGACCAGCTCCTGGTCGAAAATCGCCGGACGCAAATAACCGTATTGTCTGACAACATGCGGAAAAGGAGGGGAACCTGGCGATTTCCTCTCCTTTTTTCGTTGCCTAATTTGTTTGACATCTCGTTGGTTACAGGTAAACTGAATGTTACAAAAGTGTGAGAAAAGTGTGAAAAAGGGGAAAACATGAGCGTTGAGATTCGTATCAGGGGAGCGATCAAACGATATGCGGATTCGGCAGAGCCGGTCATCAACGGCCTGGACCTGACGGTCAAGCCAGGGGAGTTCTTCACCCTGCTTGGGCCTTCGGGATGTGGCAAGACCACCCTGCTGCGGATGATCGCCGGTTTCAACACCATCGAAGGCGGAGACTTCTATTTCAACGACCAGCGTATCAACGATCTCGACCCGTCCAAGCGCAACATCGGCATGGTGTTCCAGAACTACGCCATTTTTCCGAACATGACAGTCCGTAAGAATGTCGCCTTCGGCCTGAAGAACCGCAGGCTTCCCAAGGAGGAAATCGCCTCCCGTTGCGACGAATTCCTCAAGCTGATGCAGATCGAGCAGTTGGCTGACCGCATGCCCGAAAAGCTTTCCGGAGGACAGCAGCAACGGGTCGCCCTGGCCCGCGCCTTGTGCATCCGCCCGGACGTTCTGCTGATGGACGAGCCGCTTTCCAATCTGGACGCGAAGCTCCGGGTGGAGATGCGCTCCATCATCAAGGAAATCCAGCACAAGGTCGGCATCACCTGCATCTACGTGACCCATGACCAGGAGGAAGCCATGGCGATCAGCGACCGCATCGCCGTCATGAAAGGCGGGGTGATCCAGCACATCGGAACACCGAAGAACATCTACCAGCGTCCTTCCAACAGCTTTGTCGCCAGCTTCATCGGACGCTCGAACA
Organism: uncultured bacterium; assembly: GCA_905215015.1. Taxonomy (GTDB): domain Bacteria; phylum Spirochaetota; class Spirochaetia; order Sphaerochaetales; family Sphaerochaetaceae; genus RUG023. The sequence goes on from CAJMOS010000011.1 coordinate 31,848, forward strand.
TGCTTCGGGGAAAGCTGAAGATGGCGGGTGGGGTGCCGCATCTGTTGGTCGAAGGGCTCGATGTGGTCGTCGGCCATGTGAAGGAGGAGATGCGCAAGGACCAGGATGTCCTGGTCTCCGTACGGCCCGAAGACCTTTTGATGGGCGGCGATACCGCCATGAAGGGGGTGATCGACGACGGGGTGTTCCTGGGTCTTGACACCCACTACTTCATGCACCTGCCTGACGGGCAGGAAGTGGTCTCCATCGGCGTCTCTTCGATCGAGAACACCATCCCGAAGGGAGAGGAAGTCTCGCTTTCGGTCAACGTCTCCAAGATCAACATCTTCACTTCCGACGGGTCGGCCAACATCCTGGAAGGAGTGAGGAACGACAACGTCACCGAGTGAGGCAGCAGATGAGAAAACGCTTTGATATGTGGAGCGGGGTGACGGTGCTTTTTCTGGCGCTGTTCGCCCTCATCCTGGTCTATCCGATGTTCCTGCTCCTGAAAGAATCGGTTGTCAATCCCCAGGGGCAGTTCACGTTGGAGAACTTCGTCAAGTTCTTCAGCCAGCCGTATTACAGCAGGACGATCGGCAACAGCTTCAAGGTGACTGTCGCCATCACGTTCGTCACCTTGTTGCTCGGCATTCCGCTTTCCTATTTTTATTCGTTCTACCAGCTGAAGGGCGCGAAGCTGGTCTTTGTCATCAGTATCCTCTGCTCGATGAGCGCCCCGTTCATCGGTGCCTATTCGTGGATCTTGTTGCTGGGCCGCAGTGGCGTCCTCACCGTCCTGCTGCGCAAGCTGGGAATCGAGCTGCCCAGCATTTACGGGTTCAACGGCATCCTGTTGGTGCAGACCCTGAAGCTCTTCCCATTGGTGTTCATCTACATGAACGGAGCCTTCCGCAACATCGACAACACGCTGATCGAGGCTTCGGCCAATTTGGGGTGCACGGGAGTGAAGCGCTTCTTCAAGGTGATTCTTTCCCTGTGCATGCCCACGGTCCTTGCCGCCGCCCTGATTGTCTTCATGCGCGCCTTCGCGGATTTCGGCACTCCGTTGTTGATTGGCGAGGGATACCGGACCTTCCCGGTCGAGATCTACAACCAGTACCTGGGCGAGAACGGCACCGACCATAATTTCGCCGCGGCAATCAGCGTGATCGCCATCGTGATCACCGCCTTGGTCTTCTTCCTGCAGAAGTGGGCTACGGGTCATTTCCGGTTTTCCATCAACGCCTTGCACCCAATCCAGAAACGCAAGCCCCATGGCCTGGCAGGAGTCCTGATGTACCTGTACACCTATCTGCTGCTTGCCATGGCTTTCCTGCCCCAGGTCTATATCATCTATCTCTCTTTCCGGAACTGCGACCAGGCGGTCTTCAAGCCGGGCTTCTCGATGGGGAACTATCAGAACGCCATGCGCCATTTGCTCGGGCGTTCGATCCGGAACACGATTTTCATCGGTGCCGGGGCGCTTATGGTGATCATCCTCTTCGCTGTCCTGATCGCCTACCTGGTGGTGCGTCGCTCCTCTGTCTGGAACCATGCGATCGACACGCTCTCCATGCTGCCCTACATCATGCCCGGTTCCGTCATCGGCATCGCCTTGGTCCTGGCGTTCGGCCACAAGCCCTTCGCCCTGACCGGGACAGTGTTGATCATGATCATCTCGTTCGTCATCAGGCGCATGCCCTACACGATCCGTTCGGCCAACGCCACGTTGATGCAGATCCCGATGAGCATCGAGGAGGCTTCGATTTCGCTGGGTACCGGCAAACTGAAGACCTTTGTCGCGATCACCGTGCCGATGATGAGCAGCGGCATCCTTTCCGGCGCCATCTTGAGCTGGGTCTCGATCGTGACCGAGCTTTCCAGCTCGATCATCCTGTACAACAACCGCAACATCACGCTCACCATGAGCGCCTATGTCGCCATCAGCCGGGGCAACTATGGATTGGCTTGCGCCTTCAGCGCGATTCTCACCGCGCTGACCATGGTTTCCTTGCTGGTCTACCTGAAGGCAAGCAAATCGGAGGATATCGCACTGTAAGTTTCAAACAAGCCAAAAGGAGGTTTCCGATGAAACGTGCATTGAGTATTGCTGTAGTGGGTTTGCTAGGTACCGCGATGGTATTCGCAAACGGGTCGAAGGAGTCGTCCTCCGCTCAGGGCGGCGACGGGCTGGAAAAGAACCTGGTCCTCTATTCGTCCATGACGGAAAATGACTTGGACAACCTGATCCGGTTGTTCAATGAGAAGTATCCGGGAGTCGAGGTCGAGGTTGTCAACGGAAGCGGTGGAGAGCTTACCGCCCGTATCACGGCAGAGAAGGACAATCCGCAGGGGGACATCATGTGGGGTGCTCTCGGCAACAGTGATGGCGACACCCATAGCGCGGTTTTCGAGCATTACCTTTCCCCGTACGAGGACGAGGTCATGCCCGACTATCGTTCCAACAACGGGTTCTATAATTTCGACCACCTTTCCACCACGGTGTTCTGCGTCAACACCGACTTGGAAAAGCAGCTCGGCCTGGATATCAAGGGCTATGCCGACCTGCTCGATCCGAAGCTCAAGGGCCGCATCGTCCTCTCCGATCCGAACTCGTCTTCCGCCGCATGGAACAACCTGCAGAACATGATGGCGGTCTTTGGCAACGACAGTCCCCAGGTATGGGACTACATCGAGAAGCTGATGCGGAACGGTCTCGTCATCTCGACCTCTTCTTCCGTCTGCTTCAAGGCCGTGCAGTCTGGCGAGTATGTCGTCGGCCTGACCTACGAGGATGGTGCCAGCACGCTTCTGAAGAGTGGCGCCACCAACATCCGCATGGTCTACCCGGCCGAGGGTGCCTCCGCCAACGCGTTTGGCTGTGCCGTCATCCAGGGTGCCAAGCATCCGAAAGCGGCCCGTGCCATGGTCGACTTCCTGATGAGCGCCGACGGCCAGAGCGCGCTTGGCAGTGCGCTTGGGACGCTGCGCTTCACCAACAGCAAGGCGAAGTACGATTCCCCGTACCTGCCGTCGAGCGACTCGATCAAGTGGGTGACCCGCGACGTGAAGTGGCTGACCGCCAACAAGAAGGCCCTGCTGGCCAAGTGGAACGACCTGTTCACCAAAGTCCATAAGTAAAAGCCTTTCGTGCACTTCGGAAGGGGGCGCCTTGGCGGGTGCCCCCTTCGCATGCGCCGCTTGCTTCACACATCGTCAGGAAGGCAATCCACAGGACAATGGCCACCCATCGGGCAAGCGCTCTCCAGCTTTTCCCAGTCAGCATCATTTCCCGCGTCGATGATGAAGTAGGGAAAGGGACTTAATGCGAACACGGCTTCAAATATTTCACAGGTCCGGGCTTCTTTTGCATGGGTCTGCCTCCTGATGGTTTCCGTATCCTTGTTCCAGTTGATGATTGAAAGGAAACGAAGATTTCGCTCCAAATGCGCTTTCAGCAGAGAAAACCACTGTTCTGTTGCGATGCTTCGGGACCGAAGGGGCGATTTCATGTCAATGAATTGCTTGTACCTGTGTCCTTTCAAGACTTCCAGTGGAACCATGCAATCTTTGGCATCGCTCCCGAAAGGTTGGATGTGCCAGAGCGCTTCGACCATCGGATAGCTGACATAAAGCTTGCCTAGCCGCTGTGTTTCATCATTGCAGAGTTCCAGCAGAGAAGCGATGTTCTTGTTGTAGGCCACCAGCCCCCCCTGCGCTTTCCCATACAAAATGGCTCCCATGGGATCATAATCGAAAAAAAGGAATGTTGAGGCAATTTGGTCAAGAGAAATAGTGTCTAATTCTTCATTGCCGCTTTTCCCGCGAAGGTATGCCCCATAGTCCAGGTATTCGTCTTTCTTGATTGTATCAATCAATGCAAGCAGGTCTGAATGCCAATATGCTTTTACGATTCTCTTGTGAATGAGTTTGCCCAGCTGGTCCACAATGTTGTATTCGGGACGTTTCCCTTCAGTGATGACCAAGATTACTTCATCCACGATTATGTTCCTTATTCCGGGTCAAAAACCCCTGCGTCAAACATGCGGCGGAGATTGTGCGCTTCCCGGATTTCCTTGCCGGCAATCTTGTCGAATGCCTGAATACGATTGTTTTTCAAGAAGAAATACGAATCAGGCCTAAGGATTTCATTACTGATCAACGTATCATTGTGGGTGGTCAGGATGACTTGACCATTGATCCTTTCCTGCAACATTCGCATGAGCTTTCTGGAGAGCCTGATGTGGTAGAAGGCGTCAAACTCGTCGATAAAGACAAGAGACGGGCTTTGCTTATCCTCGATTTCCACCAGCCAATAGAAGAACAACATGAGGGAGCTTTCCCCATTGGACATGGTGGAGCCTTGGTAGGGAAGCAAATGATTGTTTCCAAAATCGTAATACGGGAGTATTGTCCCGTCAGGCATGCGTCTGGCGACGATGCGGCGATCGATACTCATGTCTTGAAGGAACTCGTTGTAACGAGCAAGATGGTCTTCGTTGCAGATGGCGGTGAACAGATCGGCTCTTCCTGTTTCATATCCGACGTAGGAACGGTCTTGCAAACACCAGAATAACAACATGCCGTCAACAAATTTGCAGAAAGACAAAAATACCTGGTTGTCCTTGCTGTGGGGATCGAGAGATGCGTTTGCCCTGATATATTTGACAGCCGCCAGCGATGGGTTGGCGATATGGGGATCAAGGGATTCTGCCCCTGCGAAAGATTGTTGCAGTTTTCCTGTCTGGCGGTTGAATACAAGCATGGTCTTGCCATTGATGGTCAGTGTTTCCGTAAGAGTGCTTTGCCAGTTTGCTTTCTGATAGGAATATACCAATTCGTTGTCGCCGAATACGAAACAATAAGAAAATTCTGCGGGAGTGTTCTGGTGGTGGACATTCTGGTAATTCAGGTATTTGCTTGCATCAAACCATTTATCTGTCACCGATGCGACGATATCGAACAATGCCAACGCAAGGTTTGACTTTCCACAGGCATTATACCCATAAATGATTGAGTTTTTCAGGATTCCATTATGGTCGTTTTCCTTATTGAAGATGTATCGTCCTGCACGCAGATCCAAGGTAATCGTATCGGAGAAGTTCTTGAAATTTCTGACAGAGAAATATTTCAGCATCGTGGATCTCCCATACAAAGCATATCGTTGCATTTCGGATAAATCAATAATAACCGTAAACTTTTTACGGTTTGTTCTACACGGAGATGGAAGAATAGTGCACTCTCGTGAGATGGCAGTGTAGAATCGAACCATGCGTACCCGTCGAATTTCCTCGTATCTGACAGTATTGGGAACCCTCTCCGTTCTGGTGCTTTTGGGGTCCTTCCTTTTTTCCTGGAGAAGCCTGCGACGCGAGGAATCCGTGCAGCTCTCCTTCTCCGGCAGGGTGAGCGACGACAGCCAGTTGCTCGTCATCCTCAGCGACATGCAGGAAGTCCTGTCGAGTTACCGGCACGAGTGGGATCCGGAATATCTCGACAAATACCTTGCACGCAGCAGGGATTTGGACGAGGTCGTCGTGCGATGCGAGGCGCACGACGGGCTTGGTCCCGACGGGTGGGGAACGCTGAGACGGCTATCTTGGTTTAACGAGACGCAACGGGACATGCTCTCGGATGCGGTTTCCAAGGCTTCCTCGTCGGACCTGTTCCTTGTGACCGGGTATATCCTGAACGGACTGGCCGCCCATGCGAGCAGCACCCAGCGGTTTTTCCAGAGTGACGTCGACAGCTCGTCGAAGGACTCGTTTTCCCAGATGCAGGAATCGGAACGGCAACTCAGACGGATGCTCCTGCTGCTGGTGGTTGCCATCATGGTGATTGTCTTTGCCTTTATCCAGCTTGTGCGGCATTTGGAACATTCGGTTTCCCGTTCCCTGAAAACGCTTTCCCGCCTGTCCCGCCATGACTGGTCGGTATCCGACCTCACCGGCGCGCGATTTACGGAATTCGCCATGCTTTTTTCCGGCATCAACCACGTAAAACAGGAACTGCATGAATACGTGGACAGGCTCCGCCATCAAGCAGAGACCGAACGGGCTTTGGTGGATGCCCGCATGCGGGCCCTGCGTGGACAAGTCAATCCGCATTTTCTTTTCAATGCGTTGCACCAGATCGGGGTTGCCAGCTTGGTGGAAGGACCTGAGGTGGTGATGAACCTGGTGGAGGCGACAGGAGGTATCCTCCGGTATTCTCTGGACATGGGCGACGACATGGTCAGTCTGGACGACGAGATCGGTATCGTGCGGAAGTACCTTTACATCCAGCGCTCCTGCCACGAGCGGAAGATCGAGGCGGAGTTCGATATCGGATCTGCCGGGGTGCTTCCGATCCTGCCCATGAGCATCCAGCCTTTGGTGGAGAACAGCATGAGACACGGTTTCACCGAGCAAGGGGACGGTCCTTTCCGTATTGCCGTCACAGCCCGAGTCGAGAACCATTCCCTCGTGGTCGCCATCCGGGACAACGGGGTAGGATTCCAAGGCGGTGTTCCCGCGAAAGGCAGCGGAATCGGGCTAGCCAATATCCGCCAACGGCTCAGCCTGTTCTACGGACGTGACGATTTGCTCTCCATCTCCTCGGTACCGAACCAGTTTACCGAAATTGTGGTAACATATCCCCAAGCATGAAACACGTACTTGTGGTCGAGGACGACAGTCTGGAAAGAAAGGCGCTGAAACGCATGTTCGAGCTCTGCTATCATGATGCCTTCAGCGTGGTCAGCGCGGTCGACGGCCGTATGGCTCTCGACCGGTTCCAAAGCTATCCTTTCGAGCTGGTCCTGCTGGACATCAACTTGCCGGACATGAGCGGACTCGAGCTGCTAAGGCGGATGAAGGAAATCCGGGGAGAGGTGTCGGTGATCATGGCGACTGCCTACTCGGACTACGAGCATCTCCGGGCGGCCATGAGGGACGGGTCCTCCGACTATCTGATCAAACCCTATTCCATGGCGACCTTCAAGGAGGCTGTGGACCGCTACCTTTCCCGGGCTGTGGAGCAGAGGGACCTCTTCGGGGGTGTGAAGAGCGCCTCGATGGTGCGGCAGTATCTGGACGAGCATTATGCCGAGGATGTCACGTTGGACGAGCTGGCTCGTCTGGTCAACCGTGACCGTTCCTACGTCGGCAAATTGTTCAAGCGCGAGTATGGCTCGAGCATCTTCAGCTACCTGCTTTCCGTGCGTATCCGCCACGCGAAGGAGCTGCTTGCCAGTGGCATGAGCGTGGGCGAGGTGGCCGTGCGGGTGGGCTTTTCCGACCCTGCCTACTTCGGCAAGTGCTTCAAGCGGGAAGTGGGGACCAGTCCTGCCCAATTCGTCCGTTCCTAATGTCCGATATCTTCCAGATTCCTGACGATTTTTTCCCTAACTCTTTTTTCCCTGCGGCGATAGGGTAGGGTCAAAGGAGTATCGCACAATGAAAAAATGGTTGTTGATTGTCTCTGCATTGGCCCTTGCCGGCGGATGTCTGTTCGCTAATGGAAATTCCGAAGCTGGCTCTTCGACCCCGAGCTCCAAGCCGGTGGTCCTGAAGTTCGCCCTGCAGAATGGGGAGAATCATCCGCTTTGCCAGGGTGTGGCGAAATTCGCCGACCTCGTCAAGGAAAAGAGCGATGGCCGCATCAGCTTCCAGCTGTTCTACAGCGGCGCCCTTGGAAGCAAGACCGCGACGGTGCAAGGCATGCAGACGGGAACGATTGACGGCGGCATGCTGATGGGTGGCGTCATCGCCGACTATGGTCCGGACAAGCTGAAAGTCTTCACCTTGCCCTATCTGTTCGACTCGGTCGCCCAGGCCCGCGCCTTCGAGAAGAACGCCGATGGAAGAGCCCTGCTGGACACTGTCCAGTCCTCTGGAAGCAAGATGGTCTGTATCGGCGCCTACCAGGAGTCCGCCCGCAATTACTTCTTCACCAAGAAGGATGTGAAGAGTCCCGCCGACATGAAGAACCTGATGGTCCGTTGCCAGGAGGGTTCGGTCTACTATGACGCCGCCGAGGCGCTTGGGGCAAACGTCCAGTCTGTCGCCTTCAGCGAGTTGTACAGCGCCCTGCAGAGCGGGGTGGTCGACGGCGCGGAGCAACCCTTGTCCGGGTTCGTCAACAACGCGTTCCAAGAAGTCGCCAAGTACTATGTTCTTGACCAGCATGAAATCAGCCCGAACCTGATTCTGATGAGCGAAATCACCTGGAACAAGCTTTCCAGCGAGGACCAGGCTCTGATCAAAGAGTGCTTTGACGAGTCGGTTCCTTACTTCGAGCAACTCTCCGACGCCAAGGACGCGACCTATCTCCAGCAGATGAAGGACGCCGGGGTGAAGGTCAACGAAGTGGATGTCAGCGAGTGGCAGAAGGCCTGCGCAAGCGTCTACACCAAGTATGACGCCCAGTATGGTGACCTGATTCGCCAGATCAAGGCTTCCAGGTAAGGTCTTGTCTCGAGGGAAGGGGACCGGTCGGGTTTCCCTTCCCATGCAGTTTTCAAGAGGTTTGTATGGCTTCTCTCAAGGATACCCAGGAAAAGACCGGGTTCGATATCTTTGCGGACCGCTTCAGCCGATTGATGGTCGGTTTGTGCGTCTGCATCTTCGCCGTCATGGTGTTCTCCGTCTCCTACGGGGTTGTCGGACGGTATCTTCCATTCGTCCGTGCTCCCCGTTGGACGCAGGAACTCGCCATTCTCTGCATGGTCTGGCTCTGCTTCGTCGGTGCCGGGGCGGCTGTCAAGGATGGCCGGCATGTGCGCATGACCATCATCGAGTCGATTGTCCCCAAGAGCTGGATACACCCGCTGCGCCTCTTCGCCTACGTGGTGCTTGTCATTGTCAATCTGTTCTGGGTCGTCTATGGGATCCAGACGACAATCCTGAGCCACGCCTCGAAGATGTCGGCTACCGGGTGGCCGTTGTCGGTCACCTACCTCTCCTTGGTCATCGGCGGCCTCTATGGGGCGGTGATGGCGGTATATCGTATCCGCAAGGGGGTCGACCTATGAACTCCATGGCCATCCTGATTCTGCTTGGCAGTTTCTTTCTTCTGATTTTCCTCGGGGCGCACATTTCCTACTCGATGATCGCTGCCTCGATCCTGACCTTCCTGTATCTGCACTTGTCTCCGGTCCAGATCATCAGCAGTCTGGTCGACGGCGTGGACGGGTTCACCTTCCTCGCCATTCCTTTCTTCATCCTCTCCGGCGACATCATGAGCGGCGGTGGCATCAGTGACCGCCTGATTCGTCTGGCCGACGCCTGCATCGGATGGATGCGCGGGGGACTGGCGATGGTCAACATCCTTGCCAGCGTCTTCTTCGGCGGCATCAGCGGCAGTGCCACCGCCGACACGGCAAGCCTGGGAGCCATTCTGATTCCGATGATGGAGAAGCAGGGGTATGACGCCGAGTTCTCCACGGCGGTCACCATGACCAGCAGTGTCCAGGGCATGCTGATTCCGCCCAGCCACAACATGATCATCTACGCCATGGCGGCTGGAGGGATTTCTGTCTCCGCCCTGTTCATGGCGGGCATCGTCCCCGGCCTGTTGCTGGCCGTCGCGCTGATGGTCTATTCCTTCTATCTTTCGGTGAAGCGCAACTATCCGAAGGGTTCTCCCTTCTCCTGGAAATACCTGCTGAAGAGCCTGAAGGAGTCCATCTGGGGGTTGGGCACCGTCCTGATTGTCGTCTTCGGTGTCGTCACCGGACGCTTTACCCCGACCGAAAGCGCCGCCATCGCCTGCTTGTATGCGATTTTCGTCTCGATTTTCGTGTACCGAGAGATGCGGTGGAAGGACCTGGTGCCGGTTTGCGAGAAAAGCCTGAAGGTGCTGAGCACGGTGCTGGTGCTGATTGCCGCCAGCGGCCCGTTCGGGTTCTGCATCACCTATCTTGGCATTCCCCAGATGGTGGTGAAGGCATTGCTTGGGCTGACGTCCAGCAAGTTCCTGATCCTGCTTTTGATCAACCTGATCATTCTTCTGCTCGGCATGATTCTCGGCATGGCCTCGATCATCATCATAGTCACCCCGATTCTGATGCCGGTGCTTGCCAGTATCGGCTACAGCCCGATACAGTTCGGTACGGTGCTGATCCTGAACTGTGGTATCGGCCTGATCACTCCGCCGGTCGGTGGCGTGCTCTTCATCGGCAGCGGACTGTCTGGCGTCTCGATCGAACGGCTTGCCAGGCACACCCTGCCGTTCCTGTTGGTCATGGTGGTCGTCCTTGCCCTGATCACCTATATTCCCGCCTTGTCGCTTGCCCTGCCGCATGCGCTCGGTTTGCTGTGAGGCGGACTATGGGCAAACCAAATGTGATGGTGATATGCGTCGACGAATGGGCGGCAAACAAGATGGGCTGCTCCGGCGACGCGAACGTGATGACGCCGACACTGGATTATCTTGCCAAGAACGGCATCAGGCTGGACAACGCCTATAGCGAGTGTCCGGTCTGCATCCCCGCCCGGAGAAGCCTGATGACGGGACTGACCCCGAGAAGCCATGGGGACCGGGTCTACTCGGACCGGATGCCGATGCCCCCGGTTCCGACGTTGGCCGACTGTTTTCACAAAGCCGGATATCAGACGATGGCGGTGGGAAAGCTCCATGTCTACCCCCAGCGGAACCGCATCGGCTTCGATGATGTGATTCTTACCGAGGAGGGGCGTTACGACTTCGGCGTGGTGGACGACTACCAGATTTGGCTGGGTGAGCAAGGCTATGTGGGGCAGGAGTTCATGCACGCGATGGGCAACAACGTCTACTACACCCGTCCCTGGCACCTTCCTGAGAATACCCACCCGACCAATTGGGTTACCTGGCAGATGGCCAGGCAGATCAAGAGACACGACCCTACCCGGCCTTTCTTCTTCTACTGTTCCTACCAGTTTCCCCATCCTCCCTTGGTGCCGGCCCAGACCTACTGGGATATGTACAAGGACCGGCAGCTTGGAGGGGTGCTGACTGACGACTGGCACAAGGACCGCTTTGTCGACAAAGCCCTGGCAGATGCGGCCGACCTGTACAGCGACTGGGAGAAAGACCGGGCACGCAAGGCCTACTACGCCCAGTGCACCCATATCGACTATTCGGTCCGCACGCTGATCGGAACCCTGCGGGAGAGCGGTCTCTTGGACAATACGATTCTGGTTTTCGTCTCCGACCACGGGGACATGCTCTTCGACCATGGCTTTGTCGCCAAGCGTCTTTTCTACGAAAGCAGCGCCAG
>CAJMOS010000012.1 GCA_905215015.1 uncultured bacterium
CCAAAGTCCCTGCGGCCATAGCCGCGGTCATCACGGTCGCCATAGCTTCTGCGGCCATAGCCACGATCGTCACGGTCGCCAAAGTCCCTCCGGCCATAGCCGCGATCGTCGCGGTCACCAAAGTCCCTCCGGCCGTAGCCACGGTCGTCGCGGCCGCCAAAGTCCCTCCGGCCATAGCCGCGGTCGTCACGGTCGCCATAGCTTCTGCGGCCATAGCCACGGTCGTCGCGGTCGCCAAAGTCCTTGCGGCCGTAGCCACGGTCGTCACGGTCGCCATAACTTCTGCGGCCATAGCCACGATCGTCACGGTCGCCAAAGTCCCTCCGGCCATTGCCACGGTCATCACGGTCACGTCCACCACGACGGGCAGGACGATCCTCGTCATCCGCATCATCCTTCTTGTCCGGGCGACCACCATAGGGACGCGGCTGGAAAGCACGGGCGGCGATTGACATCCGGTCATCCGCCTCGGGAGCGCTCTCCTCTTTGTCCTCTTCCTGTTCGGCTTCATCGGCTTGGTCGGTGGCTGCATCCTCGTCGGACGATGCCTCAGCCTTCGGCTCTTCGCTCTCGCTCCAGTCCAAGGTCAACACGTCCTCGTCGGCTTTCGCCTCTTCGGCCTTCGGTTGTTCGGCTGCCGGTTCCTCGGCCTTGGTTTCCTCTGCCGGGACTTCTTCAGCCTTCGGCTGCTCGACCGCCGGTTCCTCAGCCTTGGGTTCCTCTGCCGGGACCTCTTCGGCCTTCGGCTGCTCGACCGCCGGTTCCTCGGCCTTGGTTTCCTCTGCCGGGACCTCTTCGGCCTTCGGCTGCTCGACTACCGGTTCCTCAGCAGTCTTTTTGGTGCTCTTCCTGGTCCTCTTGGCCTTCGGAGCAGTCTCAGCAGCTTCCGCCTCGCTCTTGACCGCCTTTTTGGCTGTGCTCTTTCTGGTAGTCTTCTTGGCCGGCTTCTTCTCTTCTGCCGCCACTTCCATCACGACCTCTTCCTGATCTTTCACTTCTTCACTCATGATTTGTTCTTCCTGCAGGTTTTTCCCTGCTACAACGCCAAAGTCCGCAATATCCTCTGGGCGCGGACCAGCTTCTTTCATCTTGGTCAACAACCAAGTCCTCGACGTGCCGGTTTTCTTTGTAAAGCCTGGGGCTGCGACATCCCTCGAGACCTCTTCGATTGCATACCCGTGCACCTTTCCCGCATCTAGGCGGAAATTTCCCAAATTATTGGAAAACACAATCCTTCCGCCCTGCACCAGGAGCCCATTAAGCAGCCAGAGCCACTTTGCGTGGTCTCTTTGGACATCAAAATCGCCGTCCATCTTATGGCTGTTCGAGAAGGTCGGGGGATCGAAGATAATCAGCTGATATTTCGACCCCTTCGCCAACTCCTGCTCCACAAACTTCAGGGCATCCATCTGCACGCAGGGGAACAGGTCTCCCTCAAAGCCATTTGCCTTGAGATTTTCCTTTGCCCACTGGGTGTATGGCCCTGACAAATCCACCGAAACCACCCTCGCCGCCCCGCCGGCCGCAGCATAGACGGAAAAAGCTCCCGTGTAGCTGAACAAGTTCAGGACGGAAAGCCCCTGACAATTCTCGCGCACCCATTCACGGGTGACCGCATGGTCAAGGAACAATCCGGTATCGATATGCCGCGTCAGATCCACGGTGAACGTCAAACCGTTCTCTTTCACCTGTGTCTTCACCGATACATCGCTGAGCACCTCATGCTGTTCCCTTCCAATCCGCTTCTCGCGGTGGTAGAAAACCACATGGTCGCCCTGGACGTACAGCATTCGGCGGACGATGTCGCAGCAAGTTTCCTTCATCGCCTCTTCCATCCCGTCCACGCTGTAATCGGTGATACGCGCATACTTGCCATAGAGATCCACGGTCACGGGAAATTGTTCGAGATTCCGGTCATAGACACGCATGCATTCCGTACCATATTGCAGCATCATACGGCGTTGCTTGAGCGCATTGGCCTTCAGGATCTTTCCAAAATCTTTCTCGTAAAATTCCATGGGATTCTCGTTCTGGTAGGTTCTTTTGCTCAGCTATTCTATATGGTAGACTAAAAAAATACTAGTGGGGGATACAGAGGTATGGAAGCAGAAACCCTGGCTTTTCTGAAAGACATCGAAACCCGGCGTGGTGCGCCGATCACATGGCGCACGTTCTGTACCTGGTACGGAACCAGCAGGCACGAGGGACTTGAGCGGATATGGGGCGTATTCCTCTACCGGGTGGGAGATACCTTCTACCTCGAGGATTTCGAGCACCAGAACACCTTCCTCGGTTTCCCCGTCAGGAAAAGGAAGACCGACAAACCTTACATGCGGTACGAGGAATCCTTCCGCCGGGACGAAGTACGGGACACCATGCAAATCTCAAAAAGGAAAGCTGAGAAAATCGTCCAAGGACACCTTGACCCCAGACATGTGAAACCAATCAGAGGTCTCGCGAACCTGTTCGCCGAACATATCGAGATGGTCACATTAACCGATGGTTCAGTGCTTTTATTCTCGCTGATGGACCGAAAGACCTTTTTGGCTGAGTTGGAAAAACAACCGCACAATTATTCGTAAATTCATATCATTTGGATAGAACAGAAGAAGGAGATATCCAAATGGTACACGCACGCTGTTTTGACGCAAAATCCTATGACCGCAAGGCCTTCGCTCCGTACGAAAGACTGGTCGCGATTGACTATACTCCGGAACAGTTGACCAAGGAGACCGCCTATCTCGCCAATGGCTATGAGGTTGTCATCGTCTTCGTCAACGACACGCTGGACAGGCAGGTCATCGACACCCTCTATCGGGGAGGAACCCGCATGATCGCCCTGCGCTCCGCAGGCTACAACAACGTCGACCTGAAGGCATGCGAAGGCCGTATCGCCGTGGCCCGAGTTCCAGCATACTCTCCTCATGCGATTGCGGAACACGCCCTAGCCCTGACCATGGCTTTGAACCGACATCTGCGCGAAGCCTTCGACCGTACACGTCAGGGAAACTTCTCGCTGGAGGGACTAGAAGGTTTCGACCTTTGGGGAAAGACAGCAGGTGTCGTCGGAACGGGCAGGATAGGCCGAGCCTTCATCCAAATCTGCCAAGGACTGGGTATGAAAGTTCTCGCTTTCGACCCCTTCCCGGGGAAAATGGAAGGAGTGACTGTTACCGACCTGGACACCGTGCTAAGGACGAGCGACGTGGTCAGCCTGCACTGCCCCCTGACGACTGAAAACTATCACCTGATCGGCAAAGAGCAACTTGAAGAGATGAGGCAAGGAGCGCTGCTGATCAATACCAGCCGCGGAGGTCTGGTGGACAGCGAAGCCCTGCTCGCCAGTCTTAGAGACGGACATCTCGGTGGAGCCGCACTTGACGTCTATGAGAACGAGGCGGGAATCTTCTTCAACGACAACAGCGCACAAGGAATCAACGATGAAACGCTCAAGGCCTTGATCGCCCTGCCCAACGTGCTGGTCACCGGCCATCAGGCGTTCCTGACGGAAGACGCCCTTGAGGCAATCGCCCACACCACCGTGGAAAACATCCTTGGCTGGGAAAGGCAACTGCCGTCCCAGAACCTGCTTACGGCATGAATCCAAACCGTCATTCCTCCGGCCCTCTACAGATGTTTGCAGGAAGAAGCGGAGACACAAGGGATGACGGGGTATGAAAAAGGGAATGAAGTCTCAAACTTGCAAGCAACCACACTAGCAAGGAGTCAACATTCCCGTGAGCAGAAGGGAAACCGGACACGCCATGACTGCGGGCACCAACAAGCTGATTTGAACCCAAATTTTGTCTTGAAGAACAAAAAACCGTCCCGAATGAACTTCGAGACGGTCATTTGCTACTCGGCCAGAGGGATTTGAACCCCCGACAGGGTGGTTAACAGCCACCTGCTCTACCGACTGAGCTATAGCCGAATGAACATATAGGAATCTACAGTTTTCATCGGGATCTGTCAATACGAATGAAGAAAAAATCGGGGAGGGTTGCTCGCCCTCCCCGACCCATACGGGAAACAGCTTATTTCACCGGATAGTTCTCAGCCAAGTATTCCATGAACACGTCGCTGAGCATCTTTCCTCTGCTGACCACGTTGCCGAACATGGTGTAGCCGTCGCCACCCGCAGCCATGAAATCGTTGGTCGCGACTTTGTAGGTTGCGTCTTTGTCGATCAGCTGACCGTTGAGCAGAACCCGCTTGATCCTGTTGCCAGGCTTGGCGTACTTGCTGTAGACGACCTGCAGGTCGGTCTGCGCATAACTACCGGCGGTCTCGGGAAGCTTCGAATAGCCGTGCTCGAGCGCGGCGTAGACATCGCTACCCTTGATCTCGCAGACGTAGACGACGTTGGTGAACGGAAGGACGTTCATGACATCGCCTCTCGTGACCTTGCCGGACTTCAGGGAGGCACGGATGCCGCCACCGTTGGTGATCGTGAAGTCAGCACCACTGTCCTTGGTAATCGCATCGACAATCATCTTGGAGAGGTTGGTCTTGCGGGTACGGACATGGGCGCGCTCGCCGTCGAGATCCTCGGGAATCACCGCGATGACCTTGTTCAGCTGGACGTTCAGGTCCTTGTTGATCGACTCGATCGTCGCAGTAATCTGCGGATCGTCAGGAACACTGGTGACGCCGAACTGCTTGGCAAGGTCGCTCTTCTCCGGCTCAAGGACGTCGCTGGCCTGAATCAGCATGGCGGTCTTGCTGACAGCCTTGCCGTCCTGTACCAGAATGTCGACGACACCAACGTTCTTCAGATACTCGCCGGTGGAGACAATCAGGGTGTCGCCAACCTGCTCGCCGCTCTTCAGGACCGTGTGGCTGTGACCATCGACGAACAAGTCGATACCCTTGACCTTCTCGGCGATCTGGTCACTGGTGATTCCGCTGGGGCCAGTCGGGTCGAGGCCGATATGGCCGTCAACGATGATGAAGTCGGCATACTTCTTGACCAGGTCGACCATCTTCTGGACAGTGCCGTAGAAATCATCCTGGGAGAAGTCGACGCCCTCGGTGTTCTTCGGATTGCTGGTGACCAGCGTATCCGGGGTGCACAGGCCGATGACACCAACCTTGAAACCGTTGAAATCATACAGCTGGTAGGGCTGGAACAGCAGCTTGCCATCCTTCTTGACGTTGGCGCTCAGAACGCGCAGCGTACCACCGTTGGTCGCGGCGATACCGGCCATCTCGACCAAGTGGTCGGTGCCGTAGTTGAAGTCATGGTTGCCCGGAGCGATGGCATCATAGCCCAGCTCCTCGAGCAAGGCGTCAACCGTCTCGCCCTGGAACAGGTTGGCGAAGTTGGTGCCATGGGTGGTGTCGCCGGCATCCAGGACCAGCATGTTGTCGGTGATGGAGCGGCCGGCGTTCAGCAGGGTGCCAAGCTTGGCATAACCCATGCCGCCATCCTGCGGCACCACGCGAGCATGCACGTCGTTGGTGTGCACGACAATCAGGTCGAAGGTCTTGTCGCCCTTGGTGTTCTTCTCGATCAGCTGGACACCATACGGATAGGGCAGCAGACCGGCGACCGTCTGGTCATCAGGAACCGCGGCGTTCGGATCATATCCGGCACCGGCGATGATGGAAGCATACTGCTGCACCAACGCGCTGTCGGCAGGATCGGTGATGGCATCGGCAGGAACGCTCATCGGATAGGTGGCGACCACCTTGCCATCCTTGACGTGCAGCTGCACGACACCGATGCTCATGAGGTCGGCATCAGCATGGACGATCTCGGTATCACCGACAATCTTTGCGGAAACGGTGTCTCCGGAATCGACGATCAGGTCGATACCCTTCAGGTTTTCAGCCAGGAACTGGCTGGAAAGGTCTCCTGTATCCGGAGCATCAGTCAGGACAATGATGTAGTCGACCAGCTTGTCGGCGATATCCAGAGCCGCCTGGGCGTTGGCGACAATCACGTCACTGGTGAACGATACCCCATCCACATCCTTCGGCATGGTCAGTCCGACAACCGCGACCTTGAAGCCGTTGAAATCATATACCTGATAAGGGGTTTCCAGCAGATAGCCATTGGCATCCAGAGCGTTCGCGCTCAGGGCGACAGCCTTCTCGGTGCCTTCGATACCCGTAGCAAGCTGAATCGTCTGAGGAGTGTACGCGTCGTAACCGGCAGCATCCAGTGCCTTGGCGACCTGCAGGGCGTCGGCTTCCGTCACACCCATGTTGCCAGCATTCAGCACCAGGTAGTTGTCGGTAATCTGCTTGCCGATATTCGCGAGGGTCGCGAACTGCCCCAGGGACAGACCGCCGGCCTCACCCTGGAAATTGCCGTTGATGTCGTTGGTATGCACGACGAAGAGGTCGAACTCCTTGTCGCCCTGGGTATTACGGACGATGGTGTTCACGCCATACGGATAGTCACTCGTCGGCTTCTCGGGCTCCTGAGCCACAGGGGCGGGAGCTGCTTTCGGGGTTTCCACAGGCGCAGGAACTTCAGCCTTCGCAGGTGCCGGAGCCTCTTCCTTTACCGGAGCTGGCGCAGGTGCAGGTGCGGGAACCTCAGCTGGCTTTTCTGGAGCAGGGGCTACCGCCGGTGCCGCCGGAATTGGCTCAGCTGCCTTTTTTGCTGTCGTCTGGCATCCGACCAGCGACACGATCAGCAGTGCGGCAAGGGCCGCTCTCGCGATCGATTTCGAAAGACGTTTCACGATAATCCTCCTCATGATTGTCCTATTAAGCAGTATTCATCCCAAACTATACCACAGGAATTGAAAATTGCGTTACTAATTCATGAAAAAATTGCCTTTTCACGCTCTTTTTTTCGAGCCATGCCGCCATGCGGATACGAAAAAGGGCACCGCCTATGCGATGCCCCCTGTTTCGTCGGAAGACGAATGGTCATTACATCAAGTCTTTCGGCTTGCGTGCGGTGTTGCCAGTCTTCTCGCAATACGCCTCATGGCGCAACTTGCCGTTCTCGAAGACGCTTCTCATCTTGATAGCTCCGCCCCAGCGGCTCAACAAGGTCTTGGTACCGGCACGACGTGCGTTTTTAGATACTGCTCCAGCCATATCATTATCCTCCAGAAAGGGAATATCCCGAAATGTGCGTATGTACTATAGCAAAGAGCCCGAGGTAAAGTCAAATCCCAATGGCACTTCTTTCCCCAAAAGGCTCGCTCTCCGGCACCGGATGACGTTCCGCCTGCTCCATATCATAGCAAACCAAGCCACAGTTGGGCATCAGGCTCGACTTGAACTGCCCGACCGTATAGGAATGAAAATAGGTGGCAATCACCCTTCCCAGCATGCCGTGAGTCACCAACAGCACATTTTCCACATACTTCTTCCGCATCTCGTCCAAAGCCGGATAGACCCGGCAGGCCGCGTCAACCAGCGACTCCCCGTCGGTAAAGCGAAAGAACGGCTCATCCTTGCGCTCCTGGTACGGCCGCTCACTGAAAAGAGATCCCTCGTCGCTACCGAAGCTCACCTCATGGAAACGGGAATCGACGGTCACCGGCAGGGAAAGAACCTTGGCGACAATCTCCGCAGTCTGGCGCGCCCGTGTCAGGTTGGAGGAAACGATATGCCGGATCTGGTACCGGGACCTTTCCTCATACAATCTCCTTGCCAATGCATGCGCTTCCTCAACCCCCTCGGGGGCAAGAGGCACGTCGACGATGCCGCTGATGCGTCCCGTCTCATTGTTGATGGTTTTGCCATGTCGGGTCACATACAACAACATGGCACACCTCAGCAGTCGACACGGACCATGCGGTAGGGATAGGAGGAACGGTCGACCGCAAGCACGAAGTCGAACATGTCGGGAACCAGGCACATGAAGAAGTCAGGCTCGGGGAAAGCGCCGTCAGCCCTCCGCACGAAGAACTTGCGCCCGCTGGTGAACTGGATCTGGCGGATCTGCTGGTGGATATTGGGCTGCTTGCCCTCCAGCAGGTCACGGATATAGGTGGCGCAGAGCATGTCTTCGTCGGTGTCCTCCACCCCGTTGAGTCCCATGGCGACCAGACTTACCACCCGGGGATCCTTCTGCTTGATGTAGCGGGCCACCGCCCTGGCGTTGACCAAGGAGGCGACAATCACCTCGCTGGCGTGGATGGCTCCTGCGATTCCCTGCACCCCCGCGCTGGTGGTGTGGACCACGCTCCTTCCCTCCAGATCAGGACCAGTGGTGATTTCCATCGGGGAGTTCCCCGCGTCGAAACCGGGTACCTTCACGCCGTTCCGCTCGCCAACCAGAAAATAGTCCGGATGCAGGCTCTTCAGCGCGAAACATTCATTGACATCTTTCACAGGGAAGATGTCCTTGACCTTCATCTGGGAAAGGAAGCACTCCACCGTGAAAGCCCGGAACACATCGATGATGACGGTCAGGCCCTCAGCGGCTTTGGCCCCTTCCAGCTGATGCAACACACGAATATCCATGGTTCTACGCTCTATGGCTGCTAGGGTAGCAGATTCGGCCAAGAAACAGAAGGGTTTGAGGGAAATGATGGAAAGGAGTACGATACCGATATGAAAATCCTCAGGCAGATTTATCTGATTCCCGTATATCTCTACAAGGGGTTGCTCTCCCCCTTCTTCGGGGGCAGAGCCTGTCTGTACCACCCCACCTGCTCCACCTACATGGTCCAGGCGGTGCTGAAGCACGGCATCATCAAAGGAACCATTCTCGGACTTGCCCGCATCGGCCGCTGCAACCGCGCCTTCTGGGGTGGAGACGACCCCGTCCCTGAACAGTTCTCATGGAAGGGAATCAGAGATGCGTATGTCCTGTTTCGGAAACCCCGAGCGAACGGATGAACGACAAGAGCACCGAGAGGGCGCGATAGTTGTTGCCACCCTCGGGAATGATCAGGTCGGCATATTGCTTGGTCGGCTCGATGAAATGCTCGTGTCCCGGCCGCACCACCTCGAGATACTGGGTGATCACGCTGTCCATCGTCCTTCCACGCTCGTTGATGTCCCGCTTCAGCCTTCGGATGAAACGGATGTCGGCAGGGGTGTCGACATAGAGCTTCAAGTCCAGCAGGTCACGGATATGCTGGTCATAGAGCACCATCAGCCCCTCGATCACAATCAGCGGCTTCGGCTCGACGTGGACCGTCTCCTTGGTACGCACGCTGTGGACGAAGTCGTACTGCGGCATCTCGATCGGCTTCCCCTGCTTCAGGTCGGAAAGCTGCTGGTAGAGCAGTTGGTTGTCGAAGGCCGATGGCTGGTCGAAATTGAACGAGGTGATCGTGTCGTTGTTGAAGGTGGAGACGGATTGGTAATAGCTGTCCTGAGCCATGAAGACAGAATCCGGGAAAGCCTCCCGGATCCTGCGTACGATGGTGCTCTTGCCACTGCCCGTTCCGCCCGTAATCCCTATGATTTTCGGCTGCATGGGATTACCTGACCGAGAAGCTGTATTCAGTGACCGACCTCAGCGTCTCCCCTTTCTTCAGGATGCAGGAGGGAAAACCGGGATGGTTCGGCGCGTCCGGGTAGAACTGCGTTTCAAAGCAGACGCCCTCGTTGCGTCCAGCTCCGGCAGCGTTGACACCTCCGGCAAGGCCGTTGCCCGTATAGAACTGGACGGCCGGAAGCGTGGTGCGCATATGCATCTCGATTCCGCTTTTCGGATCGTACAGGCAACCGAAACTCTGCGGCCAGAGGTGGTCCTTGCCAATCACGTAGCAGTAGTCATAGCCGTTGATCGGAGTCCCGGCCATATCCTTCCGGATCGTCTTCGGTTTTTGGAAGTCATACATCGTCCCTGCCACGGGAAGCACCTTTCCCGTCGGAATCAGCTGGTCATCGACCTCGAGCATCTCCGGACAGGAAAGCTGTACCTCGTCGTCGAGGATGGACCCACCCCCGGAAAGGTTGAAATAGGTGTGGTTGGTCAGGTTGACAGGGGTATCCGCGTCGCTGGTCGCCGTATACGCGAGGGACAGCCTCCCGTCGGCGCCAATCGTATAGGTGACCGTAACGAACAGGTTGCCGGGCATGCCGCCGTCCCCGTCGGGACTATCGTAGCAAAGGGTGACGCTATCGCCCTGCTCGTCGAAGGGAAGCACGTTCCACATGTGCAGGCCGAAATCGCTCTGGCCACCGTGAAGCGCGTTGCCGTTGTTGTTCTGGTCAAGGTGATAGGTGACCCCGTTCAAGGTGAAGCGGCCCTTCGCGATGCGGTTGGCGAAACGACCGATGACCTGCCCGTAATGGGGACTGGTCATGTTCTGCAACACTTCCGGCATCTTCCAGACGACCGAGACCTTCCCCTTCCGGGAAGGCACCACCAAGTCCTCTAGGATAGCCCCCAGATTCAAGATCCTCACCGTAAACTCGCCGCTTGCAATGGTCAGACGGACCACATGCCGTCCCTCATACCGCTCAGCCAAGACCTCTTTGGTAATCACCTTGCCACCCCTTCGTCAATTATCGGAATCCTTGCTCTTCAGAACAGCCAGATAGGCATGCTGGGGAATCTCGACATTGCCCACCGTCTGCATGCGCTTCTTGCCTTCCTTCTGTTTTTCCAGAAGCTTCCTCTTACGGCTGATATCTCCGCCGTAGCACTTCGCGATGACATCCTTCCGATAGGGACTGATCGTCTCGCGTGCGATAATGGTGCTGCCCAAAGCCGCCTGGATGGCTATCTTGAACTGCTGGCGCGGAAGCTCGTCCTTCAACCGCTCACAGATCTGCCTTCCACGGCTCTGCGCGTTGCCCTTGAAGACCAACTGGCTGAGCGCATCCACTGGTTCCCCGTTGACCAGAATGTCCATCTTCACCAGCTCGGTCGGCTTGTAGCCGTTGACCTCGTAATCGAAGGAGGCGTAGCCTCGGGAAATCGACTTAAGCCGGTCGTAGAAGTCGAAGAGCACCTCGCTGAGGGGCATGTCCCAGACCAGCTCGACGCGCTTCTCGTCCAGATAGTTCATGCCGGTCTGCACGCCCCGCTTTTCCAGACAAAGCTTCATGATGGAACCGACATACTCGCTTGGAGTGATGATCGCGGCCCGGATATAGGGCTCCTCGGCACTCTTGATGCGGGTCTGGTCGGGGTATTCAGTCGGGTTGTCCACCTCAAGGTGGTCCCCGTTCTGCAATTCGATGTGGTACCGGACCGAAGGGCTGGTGAAGACCAGCGAAAGGTCGAACTCGCGCTCCAGCCGTTCCTGGACCACCTCGAGATGCAACATGCCCAGAAAGCCACAGCGGAAACCAAAACCGAGGGCTGCGGAACTGTCCTTCTCGTAAATCAGCGACGCGTCGTTCAGCTTGAGCCGTTCCAAGGATTCTTCCAGCTCCTCGTAGTCGTTCGAGTCGACCGGATAAATCGAGGAGAAGACAACCGGCTTCAACGCCTTGAAGCCAGGCAAAGCCTTGGCGCAGGGCCTGTCCGCATGGGTGATCGTATCACCGACGCGGATGTCGCTGATGGTCTTGATGCCTGCGATGATATAGCCCACGTCGCCGTCATGCAGCAGGTCTGTCGGCTTCAGGCCCAGTTGGAAGATGCCGACCTCCTCCACCTTGTAGGTGCCTTCGCCATGCATGAACTTGATCGTGTCGCCGGCCTTGACGTCTCCATCGAAGACACGGACGTGGACGATGACACCTCGGTAGGCGTCGTAGTGGGAGTCAAAAATCTCGGCAGCCAGAGGGTCGGTATCGTTGCCAGCAGGAGCGGGAATCTCGTCGACAATGGCGTCGTACAGCTTGTCCACTCCCTCGCCTGTCTTGGCGCTGACCATCATCGCCTTGCTCGGGTCAAGCCCGAGCTCGTGCTCGATCTCCTTCAGGCAGTTGGGGATATCGGCCGACGCCAAATCGATCTTGTTGATCACAGGGATGACGGCCAGGTTGTGCTCCATGGCCATGAAAAGGTTGGCGATGGTCTGTGCCTGCACCCCTTGGGTGGCATCAATCAACAGCAACGCACCCTCGCAGGAACTGATGGCACGGGAAACTTCATAGGAAAAGTCAACATGTCCCGGAGTGTCCACCAGGTTGAGCTTGTAGGTCTTGCCATCCCGTTGATAGGGAACCGTCACAGCCTGGCTCTTGATGGTGATACCCCTCTCCCGCTCGATATCCATATTGTCCAGCACCTGGGTCTGGACCTTCGATCGCTCGTTGATCAACCGGGCACGCTGGATGAAGCGGTCGGCAAGCGTCGACTTGCCGTGGTCGATATGGGCGATGATGCAGAAATTCCGGGTAAGGTCGGCAGCTCTCATGCCTGCTCCTCGGGTTTCTTGTCTCCCTGCGCGGCATCAGTCTCTGCCTTCTCGGCGGCCTCCTTGGCCATGCGGGCCTCATATGCAGCCTGCTGGCGTGCCTCCTCGGCGCGCCTGGCGTTGAGTTCATTGCCCTTCTTGGCGGCCAGGTAATCGGAAGGCTCCTCCTTCAGGTCCGGCCAACCAAACAGCGCCCTGATCTCCGCATCGTCAAGAGTCTCCTTGACGACCAGCTCGTGGGCCAGCTTTTCCAGCTGGTCCCTATGGTCCCTCATGATCTGGCGGGCATCGTTCAGACAGCTGTCGAGAATCTTGTTGACCTCGCTGTCGATGCGGGTGGCAGTCGTCTCGCTGTAGTCCTTGTGCTGGGTGATTTCCCTGCCAAGGAAGAGCGGCTCGTCCTCGTCGGCCAGGTTGATGAAGCCAAGGTCGCTCATGCCCCACTCGGTGACCATGCGCCTGGCAGTGTTGGTCGCCTGCTTGATGTCGTTGCTCGTTCCTGTAGTCGTCTCGCCATATATCAGTTCCTCGGCGACAAAGCCTCCCATGCAGACCTTGATCCAGTCGGTCAGCATCGAACGGTTCTTGGTGTAGGGATCACGCTCAGGAAGGCTGACCGTCAGGCCCAAGGCTCGGCCATGGGGAATGATCGTCACCTTGTGCAACGGGTCAAGGTGCTGCAGGTAGTAGTGCAGCAAGGTGTGGCCGCCCTCATGGTAGGCGGTCGCAAGCTTCTCGTCATCCGTCATGGAGAAACTCTTGCGGGCCACCCCAAGCAATACCTTGTCGCGGGCCTGTTCCATGTCGTCCATCGAAACGGTCAGTTTTCCTTCACGGGCTGCGAACAGGGCGGCCTCGTTGCAGAGGTTAGCCAGATCCGCCCCGCTGCAACCCGCGGTCCCACGTGCGATGCGCTCAAGGTCGACGGAGGGTTCCAGCTTCAATGGCTTGCAGTGGATGCGCAGGATGGCGACACGTTCATCAATGTCGGGCAGGTCCACCGTCACCTGACGGTCGAAACGTCCCGGACGCAACAACGCCGGGTCAAGGACGTCAGGACGGTTGGTGGCAGCCATGACGATGACGGAACTCCCGCTGTCAAACCCATCCATCTCCACCAGAATCTGGTTCAACGTCTGCTCGCGCTCGTCGTTGCCGCCGCCAAGCCCGCTTCCCCGGTTGCGGCCGACGGCATCCAGCTCGTCGATGAACAGGATGCACGGATTGTGACGGCGGGCAGTGTCGAACAGGTCGCGCACACGCGCGGCACCCATGCCGACGAACATCTCGACGAAATCGGAGCCACTGGTATGGAAGAAGGAGACTCCACTCTCGCCTGCCACAGCCTTGGCGAGCAAGGTCTTGCCGGTTCCCGGAGGACCTACCAGCAGCACGCCACGGGGAATCTTGGCTCCCACCTTGGTGAAGTGCTCGGGGTGTTTGAGGAACTCGACCACCTCCTGCAGCTCGTATTTGGCTTCAGCCTGCCCAGCGACGTCGTCAAAGGTCACCCTGTTGCCGTTGTCCTCGTATTCCTTCGCATGGCTCTTGCCCAGGTTGCCCATCATCCTGTTGTTGATGCCGCTGGTCTGGCGGTAGAGCATGACGGTAAAACCGATGAAGATGATCCAAGGCAGCAGCTGCAACACCACCTGCAGCAACGAGATGTCCTGGATGGTGCCGGTAACCGAGACATTGTGCGCTTTCAGCGTGGATACCAATTCCTCGTCGAAGTAGGGAATACGGGTCCTCGCAGACTCGCCATTACGCAGGTCGAACGTAATCAGGCTCTGTTCCTTGATTTCGGCGCTGGCAACCTGCCCGCTCTCCACATAGCTCAAAAACGTGGTATAGGGAACATCTTGCGGATGGTTACTTCTGGAACTATCGATGAACATGTAGATGAACATCAGAATCAGCACGATGAAAACGAAAAGTGCGAAACGGTTCTTCGGATCGGGACGGCGTTGGGGACCACGCCCGCGCATAGGCCCTCCCGGACCTCGATTCTGACGGTCATCATTCTGTTGTTGGTTTTGGGAATTCACGTGTTTTTTCCTTTAGTCCCAATAATAGACAAATAGGTTTCGTCGGGCAAGCGATTTACAAGCGGTGGCGATACGATCGCGTCCCCCAATCGCGGAACCGAATACCGCGACGATTCTCCCACGGTCCTCCAACAGAGGAATCGAGGCCATCGGCTTTTTCCGTTTCCAGCCCGACGCAAGGTGGGCGATCCCCACCTGTTTGCCGAACAGCTCGATCCGATCTCCTTCACGGGCCGACCGAAGTACCGGATCGGCGAGGACGGTGGGATCGATGCGGATCCACCGCTCCGGATCTCCTTCCTGCTGGGGACGCACATGCAATGTTCCTAAAACGGGAATGGAAAGAACGCCTCCCCTCGTAAGACAATGGCCTGAATAACAAAATTCCTGTACGGAACCTACCTCCTCTACATGCATCAGGCCATCATCAAACCAAATGGAGAGATTTCCTAGACGTTCCCGCCACCGAGCTTCAGATCCCTCAAGCAAAGTTCGGATCCGGGTGATGTACGGCAACGGGACGCGACCAACGCTACAAAGGAAACGATAGAGCAGCTCGTCCCGGGCAATCCCGGGAAGAGCGAGGAAAGCGTCCCGGGAGAGCGGGCAGGAGGAGTCGATCGACGCAATCCGGAAGTCGATGAAACGCCGGAGCTTCTGGGAAAAAACGGCAAGGGCGTCCAGCAATGAAGGAAGTTCCGGATAGCTCTCGACAAAGGCAGGAAGCAGGACATGCCGGAGATAGTTTCTGGCAATCCCTTGGTCGGTATTGGTGGAGTCCTCGGACCAGACAAGATGCTGGGATCGCAGTTCTTTCCGCAGTTCCTCATGGGTCAATCCAAGCAGGGGCCGTACGATGTGCACCCCATCCACCACTCGCTCTCCAGCAATCGCCAGATGGCTTGCCGAGGCTCCCGACAACATGCGGAACATCACATTTTCCCGCTGGTCGTCCTTGTTGTGGGCGACAGCCAAGGATGCATGGTGTTCCCGACACCATGCAAGGAGGAGCCGGTAGCGGAGTGTCCGGGCAGCCCCCTCCATTCCCAACTTGCCCTTCAGTTCCTCCAATTCCTTTGGATCCACGTCAAGCACGACCAAAGGAACACCCAGGCGCCGGCAGTTGGCAGCATTGAGGTCGAGTTCCTTCTCCAGTTCGGCTTCCGGGCGGATATGGTGGTTCACGTAGAGCGCCGTCACCGAAGCTCGGGCGTGGAGCCTATACAGCAGGGCAAGGCTGTCGGAACCACCGCTGAAAGCGACGGCAATCCCACCCTCAGGAATCAGGACGTCGGTTGTAGGCACCTTCCACCTCGACAAGGGCTCGGCCCTGCATCAGGTCAACCACCGCGTGGGCAGCCCGGTCCAGGGCCTCGGGATACAGCGGGTCGGTTTCCCTGGACAGCACGTGGTCCACTACCGTCTCGCCCTGCTTGGGGCGACCGGTTCCAACGTAGACACGGATGAAGGAACCCGAACCGAAACAGGAAATCAGGCTCTTCAATCCGTTGTGCCCTGCCGACGACCCGCCCTTGCGCACCCGGATAGTCCCCACAGGCAGATCCATCTGGTCACAGACGACAATCATCGCCTCTGGGTCGCAGTCACGGAAATCGGGAGCAATCTCTCCGGAAGAGTTCATATAGGTCAGCGGTTCCACAAGAGCATAGGTACGGCCCCCGACATCGGTCCGGGCGATGCGGTAGAGACGAAAACAGCGTTTTCTCAGGCGAACCTGAAAAAACGCTGCGACTCGATCAACCACATCAAATCCGGCATTATGCCGTGTATGGTCGTACTTGGATCCAGGATTTCCCAGCCCAAGCACCAAAATCATTACTGCTTGGCCTTGTCAGCGGCAGGAGCGGCGGCAGGCGCTGCACCAGCAGCGGGAGCGGCAGCGGCGGCATCGGTCGTGGCGGCAGCGGTGGCGTCAGTAGCGGCCGGCGTGGCGGCAACCTCTTCCTTCACGGACCTGCAGGACGCGACCGTCTTGTCCAGGTCGTCGAGGATCTCGACGCCCTCAGGCAGCTTGATGTCGGACAGATGGCGCACCGTGTTCAGCTCCATGTCGGAAACGTCCAGGACCAGCTTGTCCGGAAGGTTCTTGGGAAGAGCCTCGATCTCGACCTGGTACATGACCTGGTCAAGAACACCGCCATCACGGGCACCAACCGGGTTGCCGGTAATCTTGATGGAAATCTCGGTTCTGAGCTTCTGGCCGCGGGTGACCTGATAGAAATCGACATGCTTGATCTGGTCATGGAGCAGGTCATCCTGATAGTCCTTCATCAGGCACTCATAGGCCTTGTCACCAACATTGATGGTGAGCAGGGAAGTGTCGGTGAAGTGGCGCATTTTCAGCGTGAACTCTTTGGCATCCAGCGTGATGTGGATGGGCTGAGCGTTGCTCTTGCCATAAATGACGGCGGGGATGCGACCGGCGCGCAGAACGCGGCGGCTTCCAGCAGAACCAAAATCACTGGTTCTGTCCTGCGCGGAAAGAACTTTTCCTTCGTTGCTCATGTAGGACTCCTTACTACTACTCTCATTGGCGTACATGCCAATTACCATGGGTAGAACATCTATGATGCCCTAATATTCCCTCAGTACATCTGGGAAGGCGGGATTCGAACCCACGAATGCTGGTATCAAAAACCAGAGCCTTAACCTCTTGGCGACTTCCCAACGTCGTGTCAAGAGACAGACAGCAACAAACAATAGCGTAATCCGGGTTCTTTGTCCAGCATTAATCGGCCGCCGACTGATACCGGGAAAGGATCTGTTCCTCCAGATAGGTACGGAACGAAGTATCGATGGGATGGACAACGTCCTTGTAATCCCCGTTGCCAATTTTCCTGCATGGCATGGCGATGAAGGCGCCATCCTTTCCGTTAATGACCCGAATATTGTGGATGACCAACTGGCTGTCAAGCGTGACCGAGGCGTATGCAAGCACCTTGCCACCCACATCGACACCCACTTTCTTGATCCGAACTTCCGTAACCTGCACTTTCACACCCCCCACGGTGCAGACCCGAACATCAGATCTGCACGAACCAGCTCCTGAACCGACCGGCGTCCTTTTCCCCAAGCCGGGCGATGTAGCTGTCCACAAACGTTTTTTCCTCACTCACGAAGAACCAGCAGCTACCGCTACCGCTCAACGCCCCATATCCCACAAGCCCATCAGCCGCCCGAATGAGGGAACCATACGGCTGATTCGTCTTGACCACAGCAAAGAAATCATTGCGCAACACCCTGCCGTAGCTGGCGGAGCCAAGACGCAACGCCTCCAGCACCAAACTCTTGGCTGGCGGAGCGGGGCGAGCGAGGCGGTCAAGTGCCTCGTAGGCCTCCTTCGTCGAGCACTTCAGGGCGGCAGGCATCACCAGCGCCCCGTACAAGGGCCTGACACCCTCGATCGGCTCCACACGCTCCCCTCGCCCTGTCACCCAAGCAACACGCGATCGGGAGAGGAAAAAGGGGACATCGCTCCCCACCTCCGCCGCGACCTCCCGAAGCATTCCCTGTCCCATCGGATACAGGGAATCCAACAACAGCAACAGGCTCGCGGCATCGCTCGAACCTCCCCCAAGCCCAGCCTGGGCGGGAATCCGCTTGGTGCACCGGATGAGAAGACGCACCGTTCTGCCCGACTTCCGCATCCAGATTCCGGCAGCTTTGCTCATGGTGTCCTTTCCAGGCTCGCAGAGCCCTTCCAGCCCCCGGACCTGGACATCCGCGATTCCGCTTTCGGCAATCTCCACCTCCAGCTCATCGCACAAGTCCGTCCGGGCGAAAACCGATTCGATGGAGTGGAACCCATCCCCTCGTTTCTCTCCCACAGCCAGGTGAAGGTTCACCTTCGCGGGGGCCAGCACCACGCTTCTCATCGCTTTACGAAATTCATTATACATATTTGTTCCAAATGGTCAATTTTATATACAAAAAGAGTTGTATATTAGCCTTTTCACATGTAAATCTGATTTTTTATAAATTAATTCAAAAGAATCATGGGATAATTCCAAAACTATTCTGAAAGGAAACAAGGGCCGCATCCACCAAGGCGTCCCAGCCACGATTGGCCTGGGGATTCGCCGGACTGGGATGCACGATGGTACCGACATGTCTGCAACGAGGGGCTATCCGCGCCAATTTCTCCCCAGCATATTTGCCCACACCCACCAGCATCGGAGCCTTGGACCATCCCAGCACATCCCGCAAGTAGCGGTCGCAGACTTCTTCCAGCACCTGCCGGCACCTGGAAGGCAACGCGTCCGGCGTCACGTTCTTTCCCGTCGGGCCGGCGTCCATGAAGACCAGCGGGCAGTAGTTCAGCACCATCACATGCCGTGCCATCTCCATTGGGTCAGGCCATTTGGCCGCAAGATAGCCCCACAACCGTTTCCCGCTTCCTTCGCTCCGTTTGCAGGCAAGGCCCTGCACGGGACGCTTGGGATGCGTCTTGGGCGGCTGGCCCACCGTGCCGTCCATACGGAGATAGCCGCGCACCGCTCCCACCTCGCCAAAGGGAACCCCGTCCTGGGCCATGCCGAAAGGACCAGGGTTCATGCCCAGCCAGAGCATGCGGGCATCCTGCCTGCAGTACCGCTCGAGAAATTCTTGATGCAGGTCCCAAGCGTAGACCAAGGGATCATAGACATAGAGTGATTCCGGGAAGGAAAGAGCTTCCACCTCGTCCCGAAACCGACGTGTACGTTCGATAAGCGTGTTTGCCATGGGGAAAGTCTACTCCATTTCGTCCATGTACAGACAGGGGGGCTTCATATTCTTGACACATATGCTCCAAAGCGTCAAAGTATGTTCCGTAGTCTGAATTAACTAGTCATACTGAAAATTGTTTGACCGTGAGGATTTAACATGGGACACAGATGGGATTATCTCAACGAGTACCGAGGCAAGGATTTCCAGGGAGAATGGCCTACCATTGCCGAAATGTTTCTGTTGACCGCAAAGCGCTTCCCCCACAACAAGTGCTTCACTCGCTTCAATCCTGACCGGGAGACCTGGGACTTCACCGAGGTGAAAGGGCACGTGGTCCGCATCGCCTCATGGCTGATCGAGCAGGGGCTCAAGCCCGGCGACCGCGTTGGTCTGAACGGAAAGAACTCCCCCTTCTGGGGTCTGACCTATGTGGCGGTTTGCTACGCCGGCGGCGTGATTGTCCCGATTGACAACCAGATGCACACCGACAGGCTGATGCAACTGGCAGCCTTCGCCGGCGTCTCCTTCTTCTTCGGCGACAGCGACGTGCTGGAGAAGCTGGACAAGGAAAACGAATGGGTCAAGACCCTTCAGGGCAGGACTGTGACCCTGCTCGGGGATGCTGACGCACACTCCCCCTTCATCATGGACCTGAAGCCGGTGAAGGAATATCCGCTCGTGCCCAGGACCGAGGACGACGTGGCGGCCTTGCTGTTCACCAGCGGCACCACCGGCAACGAAAAGGCAGTCGAGCTTACCAACAAGAATCTGATCAGCGACGTCTATCAGGCAGGGGACATGATGCCGTTCGTCGACGACACCGACACCCTGTACGCCCTGCTCCCGCTGCACCATACCTACTGCTGCACCGCAGTCTTTCTCGAGTGTCTGGAACACGGGGCCGAATGCCTGTTCGGGCAGTCCCTGGCGGTCAGCCGCATGCTGAACGACCTCAAGCGCGGCCATGTGACCGTCTTCATGGGAATCCCCCTTCTGTTCAACAAGGTGCTGGCCGGGATGATGAAGGAAGTCAAGAAGAAGGGACCTATCGTCAACGGCATGGTCCATCTGATGATGATCATCGGCGGCCAGTGCAAGATATGGTTCGGCAAGAACCCGATGCGCCCCATCTTCAACAAACTGTTGCTCAGCAAGATTGGCCTGGACCACAACAGGCTCTGCATCAGCGGAGCCGGCCCGCTCGCCCCGAAGGTGTTCAAGCAGTACCAGCAGCTGGGTGTCGATTTCGTCCAGGGCTACGGCCTTACCGAGACCAGCCCCATTGTCACGCTGAACCCGGTCGACCATTTCAAGATCGACTCGATCGGCAAGGTCTTCCCGCTGGACGAGGTGATCATCGCCGAGCCTAACGAGCATGGTGTCGGGGAGATCCGAGTCAAGGGACCGAACGTCTGCAGGGGCTACTACCACGACGAAGCGCACACCAAGGAACTGTTCGACGAGAACGGATACCTGCGCACCGGCGACCTGGGGACGATGGATGACGAGCACTATGTCTACCTGAAAGGCAGAGCGAAGAACATCATCGTCACCGAGGGCGGCAAGAACGTCTACCCCGAGGAAATCGAGGACATGTTCCAGCTTTACGAAGAAATCCGGCAGATCATGATCCGAGGCTATCAGGAAAAGAAGGACGTTCCCTCCGAGTGCATCGAGGCGGTCGTCTACCCCGATCCCGAGCTGAAAGACAAGGAAAAGCGGATCAACCAGATCATCGGCGAGGTCAACGCCAGGCTGGCCGGCTACAAGAAGATTTCCAAAGTGACGATCCTCGACAAGCCGATGGAGACCACCACGACGCTGAAGGTCAAACGCAACCGGGTCAATTGACCGGATTATGAAGCAAGCGCCTCGCAACCATACGGGGCGCCTTTTATTACCCGCACATGCATGGGCGGCAGGAATTTCCGGCTTCTTCGTGACAATGCGGTGTGCATGCGCTACGATGGGTGCATGTATACACTCATCAAAAACGCCTTGGTCGTGCCGATGACCCGCGAGAACCACTACCTTGGAAAAGCTGACATCGGCATCAACGGTACCCATATCGACTTTGTCGGAAAGACATCGGAAAACGTGCGCGCCGACCGGGTCATCGACGCAACCGGCATGATTGCCATGCCATCCCTTGTCAACGCCCATACCCATGTCGCCATGGAGTTGGAGCGCAACTACAAGGACGATCTTCCCACACTGGAAGCATGGCTCGGAGAAATATTTCCCATCGAGGCCAAACTGACCGAGGGGGACATCCTTTGGGCCAACCGGCTGGGCATGGTCGAGCTGATCCAGAGCGGCTGCACACTTTTCAATGACATGTACTACCAGGTCCACTGCGGGGCAAGGGCAGCCAACGAGGCCGGCATCAGGGCCGTCATCGGCTTCACCGGTGTCGGCGACGTTCCCGACCTGAAACGCACCCTCGACCGGGAAGGACCGCTGGTGCAACGCGAGGTGGAGAAAAGCGATGGTCGCATCAAGGTAGCCTGCGCCCCGCACGCCGTCTATACCTGCACCCCGGCCCTCTACCGATACGCCCATGACTGGGCGAAGGAGCATGGAGCCCTGCTGCATACCCACATGGCGGAAACCACTACCGAGGTATCCACCTGCAAGGAGCGCTATGGGGCTTCACCGTTCCGCCACCTGGAGAAACTGGGCTATTTCAAGGATACCCGCCATATCCTGGCCCACTGCGTCCACCTGACCGACGACGAGATGGATACCCTGAAGGATCTGGATGCCACGGTCTGCACCAACCCGACCAGCAACGCGAAGCTGGCCAGCGGAATGGCGCCAATCGGCAAAATGCTGAAAAAGGGGGTCAAGGTGGCGTTGGGCACCGATGGTTCGTCCAGCAACAACAATATCGACATGGTCGAGGAAATGCACGTGGCATCCCTGATCAGCAGCTCGCTGACCGGGGACATCACCAGCCTGACCCCCTACCAGATCCTGAAGATGGCGACGATCGACGGGGCGAAGGCGCTCGGCTTTGACTACATTGGCACGCTGCAGTCAGGCAAGGAGGCTGACCTGATCCTGATTGACACCCGCAAGCCCCATCTGACCCCGCTGAACAACCCCTTCAGCGCCCTGGTCTTTGCCGTCCAGGCCAGCGACGTCGATACCGTCTTCTGCCAGGGAAGGATGCTGATGGAGCACAGACGGATGCTGACCCTCGACCCACAACCGATTATGGAGGAGGTCAACGCCCACTGGAAAGCCCTGCTGGAGCGTTCCCGCGCCTAATAGGCTCCGTGGAACGAAAGGGTCAGCGGCATCTTTTCCAAGCGGAGTTCCTGACTCCTCTTCCCCGTCCCGTCAGACAGGAAACCCTCGGCAAGGGTAGCGGTAAAGCATCTGTCCTCGGTAGGGAGCGTCCCCTCCTCGAGGACGAAGGTGACCCGTCCTGCGTCCAGCTGGACAGCCATCACCATGTAGGCCCGCCGCTCCAGTCTGGTCGATCCGTCATCCTCAAAATACCGGTAGGACTGATCATCCGAAAAAGCACCAGCAGGCTGATCGTCTAGAAAAAAAGTCCGGTCCCTTGAGGAACCGGATCTTGTTACCTACATACTTGCTTATTTCACAACGACCCGGAAGAACCGCTTCTTGCCGGCTTTCAGGATCAACTCGCCCTGTTCGTCCAGGCTGTCGCTCTTGATGACAGCCTTGAAGTCGTCGATCTTTTTGTCGTTGACCACTGCTCCGCCCTGCTGGACAAGGCGTCTCGCCTCGCTGTTGGTCTTGGCCAGACCGGTCATGACAAACAGCTCGAGGACTGGAATGCCGGCATCCAGCTTGGACATTTCGACAGTCAGGCTGGGCATGCCTTCGCGGTTTCCGCCGCCACCGCTGACGAACATCGCCTTTGCCGCGTCGCGGGCCTTGACCGCCTCTTCCTCGCCATGGGCGATCTTGGTCTGCTCGAAGGCAAGCTTTTCCTTGGCGGCATTGATGTCGACATGCTCTCCCTCGTACTCGTGGATCTCGTCAAGGCTCATGAACGTGAACAGCTTCATGAATTTGACCACGTCGGCATCGGGGACGTTCCTCCAGTACTGGTAGTAGTCGTAGACGCTGAACATATCCTTGTCCAAGAAGACCGCACCGCTCTCGCTCTTGCCCATCTTCTTGCCATCGGCGCGCATGACCAGGTTGAAGGTCAGACCGTAGCACTGGGGCCCTTGCATACGCTGGATCAGGTCGATGCCGGCGGTGATGTTGCCCCACTGGTCGGCGCCACCAATCTGGAGCCTGCAACCCGTCTTCTGATTCAACATGTAATAGTCGTAGCTCTGCAACAACTGGTAGTTGAACTCCAAAAACGACAAACCCCGCTCCAAGCGTTGCTTGGTTCCTTCGTAGGTCAGCATCTTGTTGACCGAGAAGTAACGGCCGATCTCGCGCAGGAACTTGATGTAGTTCAGGTCGATCAGCCAATCAGCGTTGTTCATCATCACCGCCTTGCCCACCCCTTTGGGCGGATTGTCGGAGAAATCGACCACCGTGCCAAGCTGGTTCTTGATATGCTTCACGTTCTCGGCGATCTGCTCCTCGGGAAGCAGCTTGCGCATCTCGGTCTTGCCCGACGGATCGCCAATCATGCCGGTGCCCCCGCCCACCAAGGCGATGGGGTTGTGGCCGGCAAGCTGCAAATGGTGCATCGCGAAGAAGGGTACCATGTGGCCGATGTGTAGCGAGGGTCCGGTCGGATCCACGCCTACGTAAAAGGTCACCGGACCCTTGTCCATCAGGTCCGAAAGCCCCTCGAAGTCGGTGCAGTTGTTGACGAACCCACGGTCCATCAGCGTCTGAATCGCACTATTCATCCTCATACCCTCTTGTATTCCTTGTTTGCCTTGCGGATCTCGTTGACAATCTCGCTGACAGGAATGCGCTTTTGCTCCATGCTGTCACGGAAGCGGAGCGTCACGGTATGGTCTTTCAGCGTATCGTAGTCGATGGTCACGCAGTACGGAGTACCAATCTCGTCCTGGCGGCGATACCGGCGGCCGATGGCCCCGCTGACATCGAAGTCGGTGGTGAAATCCTCGCGCAGGTCGTGCTCGACCTTGCTGGCATACTCGGCAAGACCGTCCTTCTTCATCAGTGGCAGGACTGCGACCATGATCGGGGCGATATTGGGATGGAAATGCAGCACGACGCGGCTGTCGCCACCCTCAAGCTCCTGCTCGTCGTAGGCGTCGGACAGCGCCATCAGCACGTTACGGGTCAGGCCTGCGGAAGTCTCGACGACATAGGGGATGTAGCGGCTGTTGTCGGCCGGATCAAGATAGGTCATATCCTTGCCGCTGAACTTCTGGTGCTGGGTCAGGTCATAGTCCGTACGGCTGTGGACACCCTCAAGCTCCTGCCATCCCATCGGGAACAAGTACTGGATGTCGTAGGCGTCCTTGGCATAGAAGGCAAGTTCGTCCGGTCCGTGCTGGTGCCAGCGCAGATGGTCCATGCGAATACCCATCTTGTCGTAGAACTTCATGCGCTGCTCTCTCCAGTAGGGGAACCACTGCTCGTCGGTACCCGGCTTGCAGAACCACTGCATCTCCATCTGCTCGAACTCGCAGGAGCGGAAGATGAAGTTCTTCGTGGTGATCTCGTTGCGGAAGCTCTTGCCGACTTGGGCGATGCCGAAAGGAACCTTCATGCGGCAGGACTGGACGACATTCTTGAAATTGACATAGATGCCCTGGGCAGTCTCCGGCCTCAGATAGACCACGGAGCTGTCATCCTGGGTCGGACCGATGTGGGTCGTGAACATCAGGTTGAAGTTGCGCGGAGCGGTGAACGTGTCCTTGTTGCCACAGTTGGGGCAAGGCCCATTCAGGTCGATCTGGTCGGCCCTGAAACGGGCATGGCAGACCTTGCAGTCCACCATCGGGTCGGTGAAGTTGGAAACATGTCCACTCGCCTTCCATACGGTACTGTTCATCAGGATCGAGGCGTCGATGCCGACGATGTTGTCGTGCAGCTGCGTCATCTCCTTCCACCACATGTCGCGGATGTTGTTCTTCAACGCGACGCCCAGCGGGCCGTAGTCATAGGCGCCATTCAGTCCGCCGTAGATCTCGCTGGACTGGAAAATAAACCCACGCCGCTTGCACAGCGAGACAATCTTATCCAATGTCACTTCTGCCATACTCTTATCCTTATTCCTTTCGTTAGTTTTTTGTCGCCTCATGCAGAAAATCCAGAGCCTTCTGGAGTCTCGCACGCGTCTGTTCCTCGCCCAGCAGCTTGATCGAGTCGAACAGCGGCAGGCTGACCTGGCTGCCCGTCAGGGCAACGCGGATCGGCATGAAAACGCCATTGACCTTGATGCCAAGCCTGGCGGCCAACCCGCAAAGCTGCGCCTCGATCTCTTCGCTCGGCTTCTTTTCCTCCAATCCCTTCTCCAGAATCCGGGAACCTTCCTCCAACGCCTTGATCGTCGTTGGCAGGTCGGTCTTCTTGTCGCAGAAGAGTGCCGGATCGCTGTAGCTTACCTCCTGGAACAGGAAGCGGGAAAGCTCCACCACGTCGCCAAGCAGCTTCATGCGCTCCTTGACCACCGGCACCAGGATGTCCAGCTTTTTCTGTTGTTCCTCGGTCGGCGGATTGCTGAAAAAGCCAGCTTTCTCCAGGTAGGGAACGAGCAATCCTTTCAGCCGTTCGTCATCGCATTGGCGGATATACTGGCCATTGAACCAGTCAAGCTTCTTGTAGTCGAAGACACCGCTGGACTTGTTGATCTTGTTCATGTCGAACAGCTTCTCCAGCTCTTCCTTGCTGAAGAACTGTTTCTGCCCGTCATAGCTCCAGCCGACCAGGCTGACGTAATTCATGATCGCCTCGGGCAGATAGCCCTTCTCACGGAACTCGCGCACACTGGTCGACCCATGGCGTTTGCTCAGCTTCTGCCCGTCTTTGCCAAGCACCATGGGAAGATGGCAATAGACCGGAGGCTCCCAGCCGAAAGCCTGGTAGAGCAGCACATGGAGCGGACCGGATGGAATCCATTCCTGAGCGCGCATGATATGGGTGATCCGCATCAAATGGTCATCGATGACGTTGGCCAGATGGTAGGTGGGAAAACCATCGCTCTTGAGCAGGATCGGGTCTGGCGAGACATCGCGGTTGCGACGGGTGATGTCGCCCATCAGCACGTCGTGGAAGGTGGTCTTGCCCTCGGTCGGGACAATCAGGCGGATGACCGGCTTGATCCCCTTGGCGAGCGCCTCTTCCTTCTCGGCCTCGGAGATATGCAGGCAATGGCGGTCATAGCCCTGATACTGGCTGTGGCTCTCCTCCTGTTCCTTGCGCAAGGCCTCCAGCCGCTCCGGAGTGCAGTAACAATAGTAGGCCTTGCCCATCTCGACCAGCTTCTTCGCGTACTCCTGATAGATTGCGGTACGTTCGCTCTGGACATACGGTCCGTAGGGACCCCCGACAACCGGTCCCTCATCCCACTTGATGCCCAGCCAATCCAAGGTATCGTAGAGATCCTGGACATATGCCTCGCTATAGCGCGTGCGGTCGGTATCCTCGATGCGAAGGATGAACTTACCACCGTTGGCACGTGCGAAGAAATAGTTGAACAGCGCGGTCCTCACTCCACCGATATGTTGGAATCCGGTCGGAGAAGGCGCGTAACGTACACGAACTTCCATACAAACGCATGCTCCTGTCAATGAGGTAGTTGTACCCCAAATAATCTATTCAATCAACAAGCCTTAGGCGTCCAGCCAAGAGACCACGTAGGCCATCGCCTCGTCCTCGGCCTTCGGGTCGGGGTCGTACATCGAAAAATGGGTCGCGCCCTTCACTTCGACGCACTCGTTGTAGCCCAGACGTTTTTTCTCCAGAAAGATGGTCTTGCAGCCCGGGCCCACCAAGGCGTCCTTGCCGCTGGCAACCAGCCGGGTGTTCGCCTTCAGGGATGGCAACAGGGAAATCGCCTCCTGTTGGTACGCGTACATCTCCAGCATCTGTTTCGGGTATAGCCATGAGAAGTATTCCTCGCCAAGCTTCGCATCGTCGCAGGGGGCGTTCTCGTAGTGCAGATGATAGCTGGGATCGGAATGCCACGGCACCCTCACCGGCTTCTGCATGCCCCTGAGCTGCTCGATGAACCGCGGGTCGTCAAAAGCCAGCACGTCCAACGCGGGGGCAAGCAACACCAGACGGCTGACGTGATACTGATGGGCCAGCTTGACCGCAGTCAGGCCACCCATCGAATGGCCGACCAGATAGACAATCTGGTAGCGGGAGCGGACATACATGTAGCAGTTCTCGGCACACCGGTACCAGTCCGCCCTTCCCGTCTGCTGGAAATCGGCGCCACTGGTGCCGCAGCCCGGCTCGCGGGGACAGAAGACGTCGTAGCCATGGTCGAACAAATCATCCCCGGGACGGATCATCTCCCCCGGGTATCCGCCATAGCCGGTGCAAAGCACGACGGCGATATCGCTCTTGTCCGGGTGGACCATCTGCCACGGCCGGGCAGCCGAAAGCACAGGAGCCTTGTCCCGATAACACCCTTGGTTCCAGTCAGGGACCTCATAGGAAATGTGGAGATGCATAGGATTCCTTCACCAGGATTGCTTGAGCAGGTTGAGCAAGTCGATTCTGCTGCGAACCTTGGTCTTCGCGAAAATATTTGCGACGTGGTTGTTCACCGTGTTGACGCTGATGTCCAGCTGGCTGGCGATCTCCTTGTTGGTCTGGCCCTTTCGGATCAGCTGGATGACGGCGAACTCGCGCTCGGTGATATGGTATTCAGCCAAATCCTCCAACGTCGTCTCATGGGGAGCCACCTGCTGCTTCTGCGTCAGGTGGAAATGGATGAAGAGGTAGACCATCATGGTGATGGAGAAGGCAAGGAAGTAAATCCCGCACATCAGCCCTTTCAGGAAAGGGAAAATCAAGGTCAGGGCGATTGCCGGCAACATCGCCGCACCGACGATGATCTCGGTGATGCAGACCAGACGGACTCCCCGCTCGCTGATGGATTCCAGGTTCCGCAAGAGCACGATGAAACAGAAAGCGAGATCGAAAACGAAAAACACCTCAAGCAACGTCGTGTAGAACGTTTGCATGGTGACCAGCCAGAAAATTCCCACCACCCCGTCCAGAGCGCTCAGACAGAGAAAGAATGTCTTGGAAGGGTTCCTCCAGGGAATCGCGATCACACTGCAGGTGAAATAGGGGATGAAACTGGTCAGGAAGATCACGTTTCCCAACATGACCGAGCCGATGATGACCGAGAGGACCCGATAGGCGAGCCCCCCCTCGTTCATCACCAGCCCCATCAGTCGTTCCAGCAACAGGAGTATGATGCAAGCCAAGCATGAGCTCAGGCAGGCAATCAGATAGCTGACCCATTTCTGGACTCTTTGCAACTGGTACACAATCGCCAAGGCAAGGCTCATGCAGCCTATGCCGAAGGCGAAAATGTACACGATCAAAGTAGCGGCATCCACAGCTTAGCGCCGTCCCAGCTGCCTCTGGTTGTGCGTGATATCGGCCTTGCCGCAGACACGGGTGATGTCGTTGACCAACAGCACCATGTTGGTGGCGTCCAGACCGGTCCTCACGCCTGCAAGCGTGTTGTACAGGCTCGCCCCGTTGGCAGCCTTGCTGAGGGACGGGAAGAGGCTGATGTGGAAGGCGATGCCATCGGTCAGGAAGTACTGGGCGGTGGAAGCATAGCCCGGCACCACCTTTTCCATCGCCTGCTCGAAGGCGCTCTTGTCTGCGACAAACGCCCTGGGCGTCTGGAAATGGAGCAGGTACCACAGCGACTGGCTGGGATTGTTCCATCCGAGGTTCACCTTTTTCTGGGCGGCAAAGGGCTGCTCGGCCTTCACCTGATCGGCAGTCAGGTTGAAATCCGCGAAATCGAAGACAGCCCAGGCATCGGTAAAGCCGCCCTTGTTCCGCAGGCGGGCCACTTTGGTGATGAAGTCGTGCAGGTCCTTGGCATCCAGGACGGTATCCACGTTCATGTTCGAGTAACGGCAATCCTTGCGCATCTGCGAGAAGTAGAGCGCGTTCGCCTCGTTGGCCGTCACGACCAGAATCGTCTCATTCGGATTTCTCGTGAGTTTCTTGCGTGCCATGATCAGACCTCCTTGTCAGACGCGTCGACGAACGTGAACTCGCTCAATAGCGGCAGGGCGCCGAAGGCACCAGCCATGTACTGGGCCTGGGTCTTGTCCTTGCTGCGGGAGAACTTGTAGTTGGCCAACGAGAAGTAGACGGTCGAGCTCTCGCTGCTCTTCTCGGCGAAGTAGACGCCGTCGCGGCGCAGCAGGCCGGACTTCAGAAGGCTCGGGTTGCAGTCGACCACCAGCATCTGGCTCCCGAAGCCACGGTTGCAGGCCTCGAAGATCTCGACGATGTGGGCAAGCACGTACGGGTGCAGCAACATGCCGAAGTCATCGATGACCAGCGTACGGCCGACGGTGAAGCTTTCGAAGAAGGCGATGCCCATCAGGCACAGACGCCGGAGCGAGAGGCTTTCGGTGCTGAAGTAGGAGGCATAGTGCTGGGTCACGTTGGTATGGATGAAAATCACACGGCCGTTCTGGACGCGAACGTCACGAATGTCGGTGATATCCAAGGCCCACAGGAAGTTCTTCAGCTGCTCGACCCAGTCCTTGTGTGCCTCGATCATGTCGGCCAGGTACTTCTCGGATGCCTGGGAGACGCCCATCGGCAGGATATGGAGGTTGAAATCGACCCAGTGGTACAGCATGCCGCTGGTCTCTCCGCCCTTGTGGGCGCTTGCGGACAGGAACGAATGCTGGGCGTCCAGTTTTCCGACCAGGCGTTTCTTCTCGCCACGATACATCTTTCCCCAGCGGTATTTGTAGGTGACATTGCTGTCGTCGTCGGACAACAGGGACGCGTCATCGATCTTCCTCTCGAACATCAGCTTCTTGCTGCGTCCGATGATGTGGTAGAGCGTCTCCTCGAAGATCTTCTTGTACGTGGCCTTCAGCGTGTAGACGGCGATGACCGAATCATCATTGCCGGTACCCTTGTCCAACACCACGCGCAGGTTGATGGTGGCCGGCTCGATCTTGCTCTGGGGATCGTACTGGAACGCCGTGCCGGCGAGAATCCTCAGCGGGTTCTCCGCGTCGTCTGCCGCGGTGATGATGAACTTCAGCGCCTCGAGGGCTCTGATGAACGTGCTCTTGCCAGCTCCGTTCGGCCCGATGATCGCAGCCGTACGGATCAGGTTGAGCTTGTCGTTGACCGCGACAACTTTCGAAGCGTCCAACCGTCCGTCACGAACCGCCTCAAACGAAATCGTCTGGGGCTCCTTGACCGACTTGAAGTTGGCGATTGTCATGTCAATAAGCATGCAAACCTCCTAGAAAGGGACAGGTCTCCCCTGGGAAACCCGGTCTCATGGGGCTCATTATATCCATCCCCACCTGAAAGTGAAAGCAATTTCGCTCACCTTTTGTTACAGCAGGCTATCATTTTTTCGTTTGATGGCCTAAAACTCCACCATAGGCATCGCTTTGCGGCCCTTTTCGACGGACGAGTGCTTCACCATCCGGATCTCGCTGACGATATCGGCAACATCAATCAGCTCCTGCGGGCAGTCGCGCCCAGTGACAACCAGGTGGGGAAAGCCCTTTTTGCCATGGTGGTCGTCCAGCCACGTGGAAATCTTGCGAACGTCCAGGTATCCCATCGTCAGGGCGTAGGTGAACTCGTCCAGCACAAGCAGGTCGATATCCTGGCTGCTGATCCAGCGTTTGGCCTGTTCCCACCCTTCGACGCACAGCGCCCGGTTCCGCTCGGCGTTGTCGGCCTCCCAGGTGAAACCGCAGCCGAAACTCTTCCACAGTACCCCGAGAGGGACCAGCGTCCTCCACTCCCCGCAGTCCAGCGTGGCTGGATCCGCCTTGATGAACTGTGCGACAGCGCACCGGCCTCCGTGGCCGAGCGCGCGGACCACCTGCCC
Organism: uncultured bacterium; assembly: GCA_905215015.1. Lineage (GTDB taxonomy): Bacteria > Spirochaetota > Spirochaetia > Sphaerochaetales > Sphaerochaetaceae > RUG023. Next base: position 31,032 of record CAJMOS010000012.1, read on the forward strand.
CATCGCGGCGGTCGTCTTCCCTTTTCCGTCACCTGTATAGATGATGATCTGCGGATTTCCTGTTCCCTTCATATCACGTTCCCGTTCCTTCCCATTGTCTCAGCGCCTCCCGATGGCTGACGGCGTAGTCCTGTAGCCGCTCCTGCAGATTCCGCACCTCTCCATCACCACTCCCTTCGGCCACCTTGCCGATCAGGCTGACCGCCTCATCCAGCTTGCCCTGCGCTTCCAGCAACAGAGCGGCATTTGCCCCCGCCCGCTCGTTGCCTTCGCCCTTCCAGATCTCCAGATAGGCTTGATATGCCTCTTCCAGCAGTCCCTTGCCGGCCATCTTCGCCGCGGTCTTGGCATGCTGGTGGTTCCTGATAGAAAGCAGGGGGACACGCTCCGTCCTCCAGGATGGCGCGAGGGCCCTCGCGATCCGTCCTTGGAAGGCATCGACCATCGGCCTGACCATCCCCATCACCGAAGGGGCGCGGAAAGAACTCCAGAGACGGGTATCGGTGTAGCCATCCGCCGAATAGGTCCGTCTGCCCACCAAGGTGGTGTCCCTGCGGCTCGCAGAATAGCTGTCCGTGGCAAGCATCCTGCCGCTCTGCCGGTCCCGCACCACCCACGTGACTCCCAGCGAGACGTCCTGCTCGAGCGAATAATCGCTACCTACCTCCACCTTGACCCGCTTGTTCTGCCCATCGACCACGACGGTACGCTCCTCGACGATGTTGCGGACTCTGGGAGTCTCCTCTATCCGGAGATAATCGATATGCAACTGGATGGTGGCTTTCGCCGCCGATGGAGAGACCAGACGGAAATACCCCGTTCCGGAAAGGGTTTCTTTCAGGCGGGCGGTGGCGTACTCGCCCGCCGGTTCCCTTCCCTCGTAGGTCCCGCTGTACAGATATCTGTCCAAATCATCGAAATAGATATCAGGATGGCTACGCCAAGAGAACCCGGTGTCAGTGGGAAGGACGGCAATGTCCCGATAGGAACTCAGATCCACACGGGCAGGCACAAGATGACTGACCTTTACCGCGCTCTGGCAGGAGACAGCCAGGAAAAGAAACGCGCAAAGGACCAAGGCGAGCAACGAGGGAAAGCGGTTCCTGGTTCGCATCACATCCCCATTCTACATCCCCAGGGAACCAAGGCGCAACCGGGACCGCTCCTGTTGACAAGAATCGAGGCTCCCCTCTACTGTTCCCAATAGGAGCATAAGGATGAAGAAGCCGCGCGCTGATTGGGAAGAAGATCTCGATTTCAACGTCGATGAGGAAAAATTCTATGACGACATCGAGGAAGAAGAAGACGACTCGACGGACGACATGGATTTCCCGGAAGGAACGGAGCTCAACGAAGACGAGGATGACTTCTTCGCAGACGAGACCGATGATGACGAAAGCGAAACCTCGAACGACGGATATCTGGCCGATGGAGATTCCAAGGGGGATGAAGATCTTGAGGAGCAGATGTACGCCGAGACCGAGGAAACCGACGATCCGGACGACAAATCCTGAGCAATAGGAAATCGAGAAAGGCGAAAGGGTGGGCGACCACCCTTTCGTTGTCTTTACAGGGAACGTTCGAACTCCATCACCCCGGGAACCAGCGAGTCACTGGTAATGGTAAGCTTTCGGGAATCGTAGACTACGTGTCCCCGCTGCCGTCCCTCGAGCGCAAGCACCATCCCTTCACGGGAAACCCTCACTTCCAGGCTCATCGTCTCCTCCCCTTCCTCGTTGTAGCCCTTGGCGGGAAAGGAACCATCCTCGGCCTGCGGTCCGAATACCAGGATGGCGAGCTTGGCGAAAGGCAGCGGCATGTAATCCCCCTTTGCCAGCCAAGATGTCCCGGCAAGCTCGTCCTCCACGACCACCGGGACCGGCGAAGCAGAAACGTCCCCTCCCGAGGAATCCCCCACCAGGAACAGACCGTCACAGCCGCAAAGCATCCACAGGCAGCACCCAACCAACAGATATCCCATAACAGTACCTCCAACGAGAGTTTCCCCGATGGAGGCATAATCCAACCAACAAACCTTTTAATTACATATTGACATTATTTGTCTATATGTCATTATCCTTTATATAAAGGAGTTACATATGTTCATTGGTACTCGTATCGCGTGTCGTATCGTTCAGATGAGCATGAGAGCCATCCTTCCCATCCTCCCCTATCGCGACCCGGAGATCCTCCATACGGCCGATGAGATCGCCATGGTCTGTACCCGACAAGGCATCAAGCGCATCCTGCTGGTGACCGACACCCACATCCGTTCCTTAGGGCTCACCACACCGCTGGAGAATGCGCTGAAGGAACAGCAGGTGCGCGTAACCGTCTTCGACGGGGTTGTCCCCAACCCGACCATCGCCTGCATCGAGCGAGCGTATCAAGCCTATATCTTGGGAAATTGTCAGGCAATCATCGCCTTTGGCGGGGGGTCGGCGATGGACTGCGCCAAGTCCTGCGGCATCCGGGTGGCCAAGCCACACATTCCGTTGACCAAGCTGGGAGGAATCCTCAAGGTCCATGCAAGAATCCCCACACTGTTCGCCATCCCCACCACGGCCGGCACCGGCAGCGAGACGACGCTTGCCAGTGTCGTCGTAGACGAGCATACAGGGCACAAGTATGCGATCAACGATTTCTGCCTGATTCCCCGCTATGCGGTGCTTGATCCGGCAGTGACCAGGAATCTCCCCCCGTTTGCCACGGCGACCACCGGCATGGACGCCCTGACCCATGCGGTGGAAGCCTATATCGGCCGCTCCACCACCAAGGAAACAAGGAGGGACGCCGAGCAGGCAGTCAAGCTGATCAACCGGCATCTGCTTTCCGCCTTTTATAACGGGACGAACGACCTTCAGGCCAGAGCCGGCATGCTCAAGGCTTCCCACTTGGCCGGCAGGGCCTTCACCCGTAGCTATGTCGGGTATGTGCACGCCGTCGCTCACTCCCTGGGAGGAGCCTATGGCATCCCCCATGGACTGGCGAACGCCGTCCTGCTTCCTTACCTGTTGGACCTGTATGGCCGCAAAATCGACAAGAAGCTCGCACGATTGGCCTGGAAGGCAGACATCTGCGCACCTGGGGACTCGACCAGCCGTGCCGCCGAGGCATTCCGCCACTGGGTCAAGGAAATGAACCGAAGCATGCACATTCCAACCCGGCTGGAAGGCATCCGGGAGCAGGACATATCCCGTCTGGCAAGGTATGCGGACAAAGAGGCGAACCCGTTGTATCCTGTACCCGTGCTGATGGACAGGCACCAGCTCGAGACCATCTACCGGCAGGTGTCAGCGAAGGAGAAACGGCATGACAGCGCAGCAGATTGAGGAAATCATCACCCAGCAGAGGGACGCTTTCCACGTGGAAAGCGTGCAGGAGCGACGCGAGCAACTTGGCAAGCTGGAGACGACGGTCAAACGGTATGAGAAGGAACTTGCGGAAGCCCTGCTGCGGGACTTGGGCAAGGACGAGACAGAAAGCTACATGTGCGAAACAGGCCTTTCCCTCAGCGAGATCCGTTTCCTGCGCAAACACCTTGGCAAATGGATGCGGCCCAAACGGGAGGGAACCAATCTGGCAAATTTTCCCGCAAAGAGCTATCTGGTCCATGACCCTTGGGGTGAGGTCCTGGTCATGAGCCCTTGGAACTATCCGGTCATGCTCTCGCTGGAGCCATTGGCAGGCGCGCTTGCCGGGGGCAACAGCGTAATCCTCAAGCCATCGGCCTACGCGCCCCACGTCTCCCGGTTGCTGAAACGGATGCTCGACGAGACCTTTCCCCAGACCAAAGTCGCCACCATCGAGGGTGGACGCGAGGAAAACCAGGCGTTGCTCGGGCAGAAGTTCGACTACATCTTCTTCACCGGAAGCCCTGCGGTGGGAAGCATGGTGATGGAGCGGGCTTCCAGGCACCTCACCCCGGTCACGCTGGAGCTTGGCGGCAAAAGTCCTGTCATCGTCACCGAGAGCGCAAACCTGAAGCTGGCGGCCAAACGGATTGTCTTCGGCAAGTTCCTCAACATGGGGCAGACCTGCGTCGCTCCCGACTACCTTCTGGTCGACCAGAAGGTGGAGAAGCAACTGGTTTCCCTGCTGCAGGATGAAATCCTGAGACAGTACGGCTCAGGCTTCAGCGGCCATATCGTCAACGCGAGGCACTTCGAACGGATTACAGGCCTGATCGACCAAGGCAAAGTCTGCTTCGGGGGCAGGTCAGAGGCGTCTACCTTGAAGATCGAGCCGACGTTGATGCGCGGCGTGACGCTTGAGGACCGGATCATGCAAGAGGAAATTTTTGGCCCGGTGCTCCCCATCATCACCTACCGCAGCAGGGACGAAGCGGTCTCGACCATCGGCAAACTGCCCACGCCCTTGGCGCTCTACCTCTTCACCGGACATAAGCGCGATGAAGCGGTTTTCCTCTCGCTCCCCTTTGGCGGCGGGTGCCTGAACGACACGGTCATGCACCTGACCACGCCCTATCTTCCCTTCGGCGGAGCCGGCGAGAGCGGAATGGGCAGCTATCACGGATGGCAGAGCTTCGCCACGTTCACCCACCAGAAGAGCCTGCTGAAGCAGAGCTCCAGAATAGACCTTCCCATCCGCTACCGCCCCTACACCAGGAAGACCAATCGGCTGCTCAAGCTGATTTTCGAGTGGCTCTAGCCTCAAAAAAACATGCTTTTATCGCCAAAAGTCTCCCCCTTCGGGAGAAAATGTGGTACGGTGTGCTGTCATCTCACCTACGAGGTTGGGCTATGGATACCATTGTTGCGATCAATGATTTCGTGAACGGCATCGTCTGGGGAGTCCCCATTCTGATTCTCATTCTCGGCACCGGCATCTACTACACGATCCGTCTTGGATTCCTTCAGTTCCGCCATCCCGCCTATATCTTCAGGGAAACGGTCGTCAAGGCATTCAGGAAGAAGGACGACGGCACGGTCATCGGGGAGCTGACGAGCTTCCAGGCGGCCATGGTCAGTGTCAGCGCCATCGTCGGTAGCGGCAATATCGCCGGCGTTGCCACAGCCATCGTGCTTGGAGGACCTGGCGCGCTTGTCTGGATGGTGCTTGCAGCCTTCGTCGGCATGGCGACCAAGTTCGCGGAGATCGCCCTGGGCGTCAAATACCGCTCGGTCCACAAGGATGGCACGGTCAGCGGCGGAGCCATGTATTATCTAGCCGACGGCCTAGGCCAGAAGTGGCTCGGAATCCTCTTTTCCATCCTGGTCATTCCTTTCGCCTTCGTCATCAGTGGCGTAGTGGACACCAACACCATCGCCCTGACGTTGAACGAACGATACTCGGTGCCCACCTTGGCCACCGGCATCATCCTTGCCGTGGTCACCGGCATCATCGTTTTTGGCGGCATCAAACGCATCGGCTACGCCTGCAGCCTGGTCGCACCCTTCATGGGCGGCGCCTACATCATCGCAGGCCTTGCCATCATCGTCACACACCTTCCCCAGCTTCCGGGCGCGTTCGTCCAGATCTTCGAGGGAGCTTTCAACCCGGCGGCCGTCACCGGAGGCACCATCGGAAGCATCCTGACCTGCATGCGCTATGGTATCGCACGCGGCATCTACTCCAACGAAGCCGGCCTGGGAACCGCCGCCATGGTCCACTGCGGAGCCAAGGTCGACGACCCGATCGAACAGGCGCTCTGGGGACCGGTCGAGGGAGGGCGCGACACCGTCGTCATCTGCACGGTCACCGCGCTTGCCATCGTCATCAGCGGGCTGTGGGCAGGTGGCCGGTACGACGGGGCGGTCCTCACCATGCGGGCTTTCGACAGACTGCTGCCCGGCGGCATCGGCGGGTTCATCTGTCTCGGAGCCGTGTTCCTGTTCGGCTTTTCCTGCCTGATCAGCTACTACACCTATGCCGAGCGCGCGGCCGAGTATCTGTTCGGCGCCAAGAGCAAGCAGGTGGTCAAGTTCTTCTGGATCATCACCATCCTGGTAGGAAGCCAGTCCACCCTTGGTTTCGCCTGGGACCTTGCCGACACCTTCAACGGGTTGATGATCATCCCCAACCTGGTCGGCATCATCCTGCTCTCCGGCCAGGTGGTCGACATGGAGCGCCACTACCGCGACGCTCATCTGATCAAAGCGTAAGGTCCGCGCAGAGCGAAATCGCCTCGGAGCTGGTGCCAATCTGGATAAGGCAACCGCCTTTTCCCCTGACGAAGGCCCAGCTCTCATCGTCCCACACGGAAAACAGATGGTCATCCAAAGGTATGGTGACCGTCCTGTCCTCCCCTGCCGCAAGCGGCACACGGCGGAAATCCCGGAGCACCGCGGCGGGTTGGGGGACCCGGCTCTCCAGCAACTGGACATAGATTTCCACAGGAGCGCTTGCTGCCCGTTTCCCGGTATTGCCCACCTGGAAGGAAAGCGTTGTCCTTTCCATGTGCAAATCATGGAATGCGAACGAGGTGTAGGTCAGCCCGTGGCCG
>CAJMOS010000013.1 GCA_905215015.1 uncultured bacterium
TACATCAGTATTATCCATTATAGTAATGTCTATCTACGACTACGTGCTGCCGCCGAGCAGCAGGGAGTATACGACGGTGAAGCTGACCTGCGACGACAGCGCGGCCACCGGTTCGGTCGACGTCTACCTCCAGTATCTCGCACGCTGAGGGGCGCTGAATGGAAGGCGGGGCAGGTTCCCGCCTTCCCGTTGAACGCCCGTTCAACACCCGTTAAACGACCATTCAACGAGGTTTATTATGGTACGCACGCGCATAAAGGAAGCCCTCACCGGTTTTCCCATCGAGATCATTTTCTCTTCGGGCGAGGAATATGGCAGACGGGTGCATGGGATGACTGGAGACGAAAGCGACGGTGTTGGAGGCCTTGCCGGCCAGTGCTCCCTGTTCAAGGACGGACAGGGGCACGACGCCCTCATCCTCGTCTGGATCAATGCCGGAGCGGGCAAGAAGGAAGCGGATTTCGTTTCCGCTATCGCCCACGAGTCGTTCCACGCCTGGACCTTCATCCAGGGCGTCATGTACGAAGGACGCACCGTCGAGGTCGACACCAGGCACGACGAGGCCGAAGCCTACCAGTACGAGCGGATCTTCTGCGCCGTCCACAGCCTCGTGGCCAAAGGCCTCTCGGATTCGCGCAAGAAGAGACATGCCAAAGTGAAGGCATGATCGTCACACTGGAAAAAGTCAAAGCGTTGCTGGGCATCACGGACACGTCGCAGGACGGCCGGATCGAGGCCCTCATCTCCGTGGCCGAGGCCGACTACCTGTCCATCAGGGGCAAGGCGTTCGACACCGGAGCCGACGGTGGCACCGTCTACCCGGAAGGGGCGGAGGGCGTCGCGGTCGAGATGGTCGCGTACAAGCTCGCGACCCTCGGGAAGATGGACGGCATCCAGAGCGAGACGATCGGCAGCTACTCGTACACAAAGGACACGGACCTCGACCACGGCTATCCGGCAGGCATCGTCGGCCGGATCCGCCGCTACGGGAGGATCCACTGATGTTCGGGAACCTGCTCAACCGGACATGCTCCATCCTCAGGCCGTCACGGTCGGACGGATGGGGTGGCGGGACGTCATACGAGACGATCGCCACGGGCGTGCCCTGCCTGCTCCAGCCGGCATCGGGACGGGAATGGCTGGATGGTGCGGTGCGTGGCGAGGCCACCCACCGGCTCTTCCTGGGGAAGGGAGTCTCGGTCCGCGCTTCCGACATCGTCGACATCGATGGCACCCGATACGATGTGGTGCCGCCGGTTGCCGATGCAGGCGGGCAGGGGCACCACCTCGAGCTCGCGCTGAAGGAGCGCGTATGAGCGACATCGTCTTTGTCGACAAGAGACGTGAGTTCCAGGTCGGCTTCGACCGGTTGCTCGAGGTGGCGCTGACCGAGAGCGCGATCGCCGCCGAGGACAAGTGCGTGCAGGAGATCAGCGGGCACGGGAATCCCGACAACAAGGCAGTAGACACGGGACGGCTGATGGGTTCCATCACCTACCGCACGAGCATTGGCGGCGACGAGCCAAGGGCGCCCATGAAGCCCAATCCGGATGCAGGTTCGGAAGACGGCCTCAAGGGAAGCGCTCCAAGAGGGACGGCGTACATCGGCACGAACGTCTCGTATGCGGCCCATGTGGAGTTCGGCACGAAGCGCATGCGGCCGAGGCCGTTCATGAGGGTCGGGTGCGAGAATGCGGTCCCCCTCATCAGGCGCATATTCAAGAGGAGGCTTGGGGGATGATGGTGTTCGAGAAGGGGCTGCTCGCGCATGTGCAGTCGCTACGGCTGACCGGCAGGACCTGGATGGAGGAGGCTCCGGAAGGGACTTCCGCGGACGAGCCGTTCATCGTCCTCTCGGCCATTACCTGCGGCGGGGCGAGGGAAGCCGGGGTGCTGCATCCGCTGGTGCAGGCCGACTGCTACGCGCCCGACATCTATGCGGCCGTCACGTTGGCGGAGACGCTGGCGGGGACGGTCGACGGCGAGCCATTCACTTCGGAAGGCATGCGGTTCGAGGGCGTGAGGGCCGAGCGGACCGCGCCGATCCGGGTAGAGGACGGGTCCTGGAAGGTCCCGGTACAGATACGGTTTTCAGTCATGGAGGAACAATCATGAGCGTGAGAAGCAAGTATGCGGGCGTGCACATCCCGTCGGGATGCACCGTCTATGTGGGCGACAGCCTGGAGACCCTGGAGGATGTGGGAGTCATCCCGGCAGACCAGGACTCGAACATCCAGATCACCTACGACGACCACGTCGTGCAGGGAAGCAAGCTGGAAGAGGTGCTGCATTATTTCAGCAACATGAAGGCGACCGGCAGCACGGCGCTGTACCAGATCAACCTGGAGAGGCTGAACAAGCTGTTCGGCGGGATGATGACCATCACGAAGCAGGCTGGGACTCCGGTCAGCGGCGAGACGTTCACGATTGATGCCGGCTTCTCCCTGAAGCGCGCCTACGTGCTGCCAGGGCAGAACAGCGACGGCAGCGTGCCGACGGTGGCTTCGGTCAAGAGCGGGAGCACGGCCCTCGTGGAGGGCACCGACTACACGCTGGTGCAGACGAGCCAGGGCTGGGGCGTCATGGTCCTGTCTGCCGACAAGGCTCCGTCGGGCCGCGCCGTCACGGTGACGTACGGCTACACGCCTGCGGCTTACGTGCAGGCGGACATGGGATCCGGCTCCGTCGCCGTGTCTCCGAAGATCATCCGCTTCGAGAAGAGGCAGGACGGCAAGCTGTTCCAGGTGACGCTGTGGAGCGCGATGGCCACCAACGGGCTGCAGATCGGGTTCCCCGGCGCGAGCGCGGACAACCCGACGAGCGTGCCCATCGAGATCACCGGGCAGCTGGACCCGAGCCGCGACGACAACAGGCAGCTCGTCACCATCCATGACGAGATCGGAGTCGAATGATGGCGGAGCGCATCTACGACCTGAACGACCGTGGCGGTTGCGCCACGGCCGTCATCACCCTATCTGACAAGACGTTCAGGATCAACCGGGTGGTCACCGGGGCACGGGTGCTCTACGCCAACCTGCTTGAGGAGATGGCCGGCATGCTGAAGGAGACCGCTGAGGCTGAGGCGGACCCGACCAAAGAGAAGCTGGACGAGGTGCGCCGGAAGGTGGACTCGTTTGTCAGCAGGAAGGACGAGGCGTACGGCAGGATCCTCACGCTGATCCTCGAGGCAAATGGCGGGACCTATGACAAGGACTGGTGGCTCTCTCACACGGATGAGCCCGATGTCAGGCGATTCATCGAGGCATGCTTGTCCAAAGACTCGCCAAAGGTAAAAAAAAAGACGGAAGGCTGACCGGACGACTCGACTATGACAGGCTCTGCGCCCTTCTGGGCCGGAGCTGGCCGTATATCACCCCCGAGTATTTCTACGGAGAGATGGACCTGTTCGACATAGCCAAGCTTGTGCCGTTCGTCGACCCTGCCGGGTACGAGGCGTGCTGGACTGGCAGGAAAAGGCCCAAGAACAGGGCTCTGGCGGATGCGGTGGGCGACGGCGTGGTAGGGAGGACCTGACATGGACCAGATCATCGGCAATCTCATCTACAGGATCACAGGCGACACCGCAGCTCTAGACAAGGGCCTTGACGCAAGCGGAAAGAAGATCAACTCGACGGCAGACAGCCTCAAAAATCTGGCGAACGTGGCACGGCGCTCGTTCGCAGCCATCGCGACCACCAAGCTGATCGGGGCGCTGACAAACAGCGCGAGCCGGGTGGAGGAGCTCGATGCGAAGTTCGACACGGTTTTCGGCGATATCGCCGCGGCATCCGACAACTGGGCGAGAAGGTATGCCCAGGCGACCAGCAGGGGAGTGACGGCCACAAAGGAGATGCTCGCGTCGCTGCAGGATGTGCAGACCGGGTATGACGACACGACCGAGCATGCAGCCCTGTTCAGCGAGGCGACCGTCGGGGTCGCCAACGACCTCGCGTCATTCACCAACGCCCAGGTGACAGACGTCATGGATGCCATCGAGGCCTCGTACAACGGCATGTTCCGCGCCATGAGGACCTACGGCGTCAGCCTCACGGAAGACATCATCAACCAGCAGGAATACGCGAAGCAGCTCGGCAAGACGTACGATTCGATGACCATCCTCGAGAAGAGGGAAGCGGTCCTCTCCGGCATCGTCACACAGAGCCGCAACGCCTTGCACCAGAACATCCAGACATGGCAGCAGTACGACTGGACTGTAGGTGATGCGGCGCGCACAAGCGACAGATTTGCGAACACCTCGCAAGGATTCAAACAGACGCTCGTGGACTTCAGGGCCGAGCTGGGTGCGGCGTTCCTGCCTGCGGTAGGCGGGCTGCTCCAGGACCTGACCGGGGTGATGAAGGCGTTCAACAGCCTGCCCGACCCGATCCAGGCGGCGACCAGCGCGACCCTGGCGTTCGCCGCTGCGCTCAAGGTGCTCGGCGCCAATCCCATAAGCATCGCCCTATCCGGAGTCGTGGCGCTTACCGTAGCCGTCACGAGCCACAAGAGTGCCTCGGACAAACTAGCGCAATCCACCAGAAGCCTTGCTGCCGCATCGAGCGAGTATGCCGGCATCACGAAGAAACTGCAAGGCGACACAGGCGACCTGACCCAGGCCCAACGCGACCTCCTGGAGGTCCAGCGCCAGATAGCGGCGAACAAGGCGAAGGACGCGCTGAACACTTTGACCGAAAGCTACAAGAAGACATCGCAGGAGATTGCCAGCTCGACAAGAAAGCTGAACCTGGAGAAGGCGGAACAGGAGGCTGCGCGGTTCATGCTCTCCATCTCGAACCTGCCGCTGGACGAGCTCGAGGCGAAACTCCAGGACTACATCGACAAGACATCCGGAGATACCGGCACATACCTCTCCCACCTCAACGAGATGCTTGTCGATTACCGCAACTCGTGGAACGGGAATGTGGATACCCTGACGAAGGACATGACCAAAGCCAGCAAACGTGTTGCGGATGAGGAAAAGACGCTGCTCGAGAAACAGGAGACACTTCAGGAGTCATTGATGCAGGTGGCGTCTGCGGTCAACGACGGGACCATCGACATCTCTTGGCTCGAGACATCCTTGCCTCCCCTATACAAGATGATCATGGATGTGGCCGATGGCATGAAGGCTGTGAAAGGCAACAATCCGTCCAAGACCTTCTCGAAAGCCTATTATGCGTCGACCCAATGGACACAAGCCCTCGCACAACAGCGTGCAACTTGGCTGCAGGCGAAGGGCATGTACGGAGAGGCGGATCAGCTCCTGCTCGGACTGTCACGTACAGAGCAGGAAGAGGCCATACGCAAACTCGCGACCGACGCAAAGCTCCTTCACGAGGGCGAGGACGTCAACAAGCTCTCCATCGGCATCCTGCGGGAGCGCATCAAGAACCACAAGCAGGCTGGCGACGAACTTGCGGCGATGGACGAGTACTACGCCATGCAGCGGGCATCGATACTTGAAGGCGATCTCCAGACCCAGAAAGACGCGTCCAAGGAGATTGCCGCGACCCTCCGGACACAGAATGAAGCGGTCATGCAGGCTGAGGCGCAACAGCTCGAGTCACACGGAGACTACCAGGCGTGGGCCGACAAGCAGATCGAGATAATCCACTCTCAACGCGACGCGGAGCTTGCCTTGATGCAAGAGCGCGTCGACAAGAAAGAGGCATCAGCCAAAGATCTCGAGGCGCTCGAGAAGTATTACGCGAACGAAGAAATCCGGATCAACAAGGAGAAGGACGACAAGATCTTCGAGCATCAGGCAGAGCTGATCGAGGCACAGGCGGCAAGCGAGAAAGAGGTGAACGACCTTCTCTGGCAACAGCAGAAGACTGCTCTTGAGGCATCGGCATCGGAACTGGAATCGAACGGACAGTTCGAGGCGGCGTACATGACCAGAGTCACCCTGCTCGAGAAAGAACGTGACACGGCCGTCGACACCATGCTGCTCAAGGTACACCAAGGCAAGGCTACCGAGGCGGAGCTTCTTGGCCTGAGGCAATACTATGCGCAGGAAGAAGAAAATCTTGAGCGCGAGAAAAACGACAAGATCCATGCATACGAGAAGGAGAAACTCAAAAAACGGCTGGACGCGATGAAGTCGTTCACATCCGAGCTGAAAAGCGGGATATCGGAACTCGCAAGCGCCATGAACAGCCTTTACTCGAACCAGACCGATGCCGCGGTCTCCGCCATCGACGAGCAGACCCGTGCGCAGGAGGAGGCCCTCGGCATCGCCGAACAATCGACCGCGGAAAAACTCCAGCAGGAATACGAGGACGCGGTGAAGGCCGGCGACATGGAGCTCGCGCAGGAAAAGCAGAGGGATCTGCAGCGCCAGCAGATCGAGGACGAGGCGGAGGAGCGGAAGAAGAAGCTCCAGCAGGAACAGGCAAAGCGAGACAAGGAGCTCTCCATCTTCCAGACCATCCTCAACACCGCCAGCGCGGTCGTGAGGTTCCTGGCCGACCCTGGCGGGTTCCCGGGTGTCGCCCTGTCCGCGGTCGCCGCCACGACGGGAGCGCTCCAACTCGCCGCGATCCAGACCCAGCCGTTGCCGTCATACGACGTCGGCGCGGAGAAGATCCTGCAGGACCAGATCGCGATGGTCCACAAAGGAGAGACGATCCTGCCGGAGCCGATGGCGGAGGCTGTCCGCCGGGGTGACGCGGTCTATGGCCAAGGCGGGACCGGCGTCATCGTCGAGATCAACAACTACAGCACGAGCAAGGTGACGGCGGACGAGTCGGCCGACCCCGATGGGTCGCGGCGGATCCTCGTCACCATCGGCAAGGCCGTGACCAGCGGGATCGAGAACGGCACCTATGACAGGGCGCTGTCCAGCCGCTACGGGATCACGAGGAGAGGAACGAATGCTTGACATCACGAAGCCCATGTGGCCGGATACGCTTCCCGGATTCAATCTGGGATGGAAGATGGGAGGGCTGGGAAGCAGCGTGCTCCGCAGCTCCCCCGAGCGTGGCCCTGCGAAGACCCGCAGGACGTGCTCTGCCGACATCGTGACATTCAGCGGGTCGGTGCTCCTGGATGCACGGCAGTACCGGATCTTCCTCAAGTGGTACCATGAAGACATCGCCGACGGGGCGCTCGCCTTCCAGTGGTGGGACTTCATCGCTCTTGACTGGGTCTACGTCCGCATCACCTCCGTCGAGCCGGAAAACGGAGACGATCCGGGCCACATGACGCTCGACCTGACGCTTGAGGTGCTGCCATGACGGAGAGTGGAAAGAGGGAGCTGTACGCGCAGTCGACCGCGAAGCTGTATGTCAAGGTCTGCACCATCACCGCCGATGGAGTGGACTATGCGATTGTGGATGATGCCAAGGATCTGGTGGTTGGCGACAAGACGTACCTGCACACGTCGTTCACCTATACTCCCCCCGACCCGTCCGCGGAGAGTGGATCGACATCGATGACGGTCGATGACGTCGACTTGTCACTTACAAGCCTACTCGCCGGCAAACGTGGCCCGATCGAGGTGAGCGTCTGGGTGGTTGACCGCGACGAACCGTCGGCGGCCGTCACCGACGTGAACACGCATAAGGTCACCAAGATGGCCTTCTCCTCGTCCGGACAGGTGTCGCTCACTCTTGGAGAGCTCGTCACGCCGCTCGCATTCAACGCGAGCCGGTATAGCTACGGGGCCACGGATTTCCCGGGGCTCTTCGGATGAACTGGAGCCGATGGCTCTCCATCCCTTACCGCAAGGGAGGCAGGACCGAGAGCGGATGCGACTGCTGGGGCTTCACCCGCCTCATCCTGAAGGAGGAGAGAGGAGTGGACCTGCCGGCATGGCAGGGAAGTCGGACGTTGACCGAGATGGAGCGCTCGCGCTTCAGGGAAATATCCGGACCGGAACCCTACTGCATCGTGCTGATGGACCACCTTGGCAATACCATCCATACCGGGGTGTGGGTTGACGGAACGATCCTCCATATGACCAACCATGGCCCCGCATGCCAGCCTGCGGTACGGCTGGAGCGCTTCATCGTCGGCTACTACGTCCCGCTCTGATTCCCGTCCGCGTTTCCAGCCCACAATCAGGGCATGCAGGTACGCGAGATCGTCAACCCTTTCACGGGCGTTTACAACACGTTTACTCTTGACGCGAAGTGCGTGACGCTCACTGCGCTCAAGCGGCGTTTCGGGAAAGAAAAACTCTTTTACAGGGACGGGGTCTTGCTGGAAGGGCGGGTCAGGTTCAGCGACGACGACCTCGTGGTAACCACGCAGGCACCCGGAGAGGCCGGGACGGCCGCTCTCGTCGTGATGGGCATCATGGCTGTCGTGGCGGTGGGGATTTCCGCATATACAGTCTATTACATGCGTCACATGGGGACCCCGGACTTCTCGAAGATCCAGACGAACCCGTCGTTGAGGGGGTCCAGGAATACCGCTCGCCAGAACAACCACATCCCCATCCTCCTCGGGCATCACCGCATCTACCCCGACATCGCCTCCCTCACCTACACGGAGTATTCTTCTGACGACCAATATCTCCACGAGCTCTTCTGCTTCGGCTACAACTCGGTCCAGCTCGATACGGGAACGCTCAGAATCGGCGAGACGCCGTTCGGCCAGTACTTGGAAGCTTCCTATTCTGTCGGGACGGACAAGGCGGCGGTGAGAGTCGTCGAGTCAGCAATCAACATCAAGCTGGCAGGCGGGACGCCCGTAACCAGGACGACCGCAAGCCACACCACTTCGGTCAGTGTCGGAATGGCTGCGCCGAGCGGCTTCTATCACTTCCAGAAAGACGGGGACAAGGAGAACGAACAGGCCTCATTCACCATCGAGTGGAAACCCAAATCCGGTGGCACCTGGACGACAGCGCACACCGTCAATCTCGACATGAACAGGAACAAATGGAGGAACTCCTATCGCTTCACCCCAACAGGAGACCCCGAAGGAAGATATGACGTGCGGGTGACCCGCACGACCCCCCTGAAGGATTCGGCACGGGACGTAGACTACCTGTACTACGATGTCCTCAGATGCTACGTCTACGAGGACGCGACGAAGAAGGATCCTGTGTGGAAGCCGGATCGTTTCCGGCTCCTCTCGGTACGCATCAAGGCTACCGACCAGCTGAACGGCATCATCGACGAGATCAACTGTGAAGGGACCCTGAAGACGTATACCTACAAAGGAGAGGGCACCGGGCCTGACGCCTGGGAGCAGAAAGAGACCACGAATCCTGCCAGCGCCATCCTCTACCTCTTGCTCGACCCGTACGCCAATCCGAGGCCGATATCCAAGGACAAGATTGTCTGGAGCGAGTTCGAGGCCTTCTATGCATTCTGCAAGGAGAAGGGCTACGAGTGCAACGCTTGGGTCTCGACGGACCACACGATCGCCGACATCATCGGCTACATCGCCACGACCAACCAGGCGTCCGTCCGAAGTTCAGGCGGCAAAATCGGCATCGTCATCGATACAGCGCATCCTTCACCAACACAGCTCTTCACCCCTCGCAACGCCTGGGATTTCAGGGAAGAGGACAATCTGGATGGTACGACGGACACACTCAAGGTCAAGTTTGTCGATGCCTCCTGCGGCTATGTGGAGGTCGAGCGCTACGTGTCCCTCAAGGATGACGGGACGGTCGAGCTCGACAAGGACGTTGACGATGATGACGACGTGACCGAACTCATTCTCTTCGGAGTCACATCCGCGACCCAGGCTGCGAAGATCGGCAAGGTCAGACTGCTTGAGATGCGCCACCGATATCGGACCTTCTCCTGGTCGTGCGACATGGAAGGGTTGCTGTGCGTTCCTGGGGACATGGTGTTGCTTGAGCATGACACATTCCTGCTTGGCGCCGGAGAGGGCCGGGTCAGGAGCATCGGCCGCGATGACGATGGCAATGTCACGTCCATCACGCTTGACAGCAGCATTTCCCTCCCGACAGGCCAGACGTATGGGCTGACCATACGCAATGCCAAAAGCATCACGAGAGGAGTGCAAATCATTTCATCCGGCACACGCACGGACATTATGAAGTTGGCAGAGGCCATGAACCTGGAAGTGGATGTCGGGGATCTGGTCGCAATCGGCGTGGTTGGAAAAGAGACCCGCGAGGTGCTGGTATCCTCGATTGAGCGCAACGACGACATGTCCTGCAAAATCACCGCGGTCGACTACGCCCCAGAATGCTATGAGGAAGGAGAGGTCAAGGAGTTCGATCCGGGCATCACCGTGCCTCCTACCGGAGGCATTGTGGGCGCAGGTGCTGTACCGTCTCCTGGAGAATCCCTGCCAGGAGAACCCGGTGTCGGTATTGCCAGCATCACTTATACGTATGCGGTGACACAGGAGCAATCTGAGCCCGCTCCGGACGACATCACCTTGGATGCCGTCCCGCCGATGTCTGCATCGGATAAGTATTTATGGCTCAAGCAAGTCATTGCTTATACGTCAGGCGAGAGCAAGACTACGGTCAGTCTTGTTGCTATTTATGGGGATACCGGTGCGATTGGGGAGGCTGGCGATGACGGGAAATCGTTCACCGTTGTCATAGAATCGACTAACGGTTCGGTATTTCGGATGCCGGACATCTCGACCACCCTGCTTTGCCATGTGTATGTCAACGGCGAGGAAGTCACGGACACGATAGACGAGTCGGCATTCTCTTGGACAAGGAAATCGGACGACACGCAATCGGATGAGAGCTGGAATACCTCGTCGAAAGCGATAGGGCACAAGACCGTAGATATCACATCCGAGGATTGCCAGGGAAGGTCAGTATTCAACTGCATGGTTGATATCGAGATATAACATTGGAGGAAAAGAATGGCAAAGACAAGCGCAAGTTTTACGTTAATGGACTACACGGACGGCATCAGCCTCATAACGGGGATTGACAGCAACCTGCCGTTGACATCGTTGTATGACGTATCGAACAAGACGCTCAACCCTTCCTGGACGGGGAGCACCAGCCTGCAGCTCACGCCAAGGGTAATCAAGGCGGGAACAGCCGACAGTCTTGTGGAAAGCATGACCAATCGCAAATGGTACCGGAGGATTGCAGGTGCCACCTCATGGTCAGAGGTGACCACTGGTTCCAACGGGGAAAGCATCAACGCAACGACTGGTGTCCTCACGGTCAGCCAGGACAAGCTTGTAGGGAATGTAAACCAGATCGAATACAAATTCGAGGGGAGCTATCTTGACCCGATCCTCTCGCTCACATTCCCCGTCTCCATCGTTGTGACGTTCAGCAGGGTGCAGAACGGGACGTCATTTGTCATCTGCCGTGCCTACGCCACAGGCGGGACGCAGTTTAAGAACGACCAGCCGTCAAGCCTGCAAATCAAGGCGGAGCTCATAAGAGGAACCACAAAGGACACGACCAATTTGACGTACAAGTGGGAAAAGAGTACGAACGGTACGACATGGTCTCTGATATCTGGAGCGACATCCGACACGTATTCCGTCACATCTGCGTCGGTTGACTCGTTTGCGATGTTCCGATGCACAATTACCGACACGGACTCGTCAAGCAACACATACAACCAGTCCTTCGTGTCCGAAGGAATAGCTTTCACAGACATCAGCGACCCGTACCAGGCCGTCATCATCAGTACGGCGGGGAACTACTTCAAGAACAATACCGGCTCGACCATCCTCGTCTGTAAGGTGTACAGGAACGGGGCAGAGGTTGATTCCACAGGTTCATCCCTCACTTACACATGGACGATGACGGACAAGGATGGAAACGCCGTTGAATTCTCGCCTACTGCGGTCACATACGGAACGATAGTCACGTCAAAAAAGAAGGCCATCAGCGTCTCGCATGACCAGGTCAACGTCAAGGGCACATTCTTTTGCGAGGTAAGCTGATGACGCTTGCAAGTTCCTCCATCACGTTGGCGAATGTGAACGATGGTGCGCCTGGCAAGACAGGCGCAACCGGTAACGGCATCAGGAGCGTCACCGTAAGCTACGGCGTAAGCGCGTCGGCTTCCACCCAACCTACTAGTTGGGGTAACACAATCCCGACGGTGTCTGCGGAGCAGTATCTCTGGACACGCACCATCACGGACTACACGGATGACGCGGTTGCGGACACCGTGACATACACCTATGCGCTCCAAGGCAAGACCGGTAAAACCGGCGCATCAGCCAAGGATTTTACTCTCTACCAGAGCGCGACATACTTCGAGGTGTCTCCTCGTGGCATGACCCACAAGATGCAGGTCATCAGCATCACCTGCGTCCCGCTCAACCTCACGAGTCCCACAATCACATGGTCGGTGTCATCTGCTGTGCCGACGCAGGCGATATCGAGCGACAAGACCGTCTTGTCGCTGACCGTCCAGTCCGGGGTGGCTCTGTCAGATATGACCGTGGCTTGCGCTGTCTCAGGTATCGGCACCAAGACAATCAAGATATTGGCGACCCCTGTCGGAGAGGACGGCCCTATCTATCTCGGCACCGACTGGAGCATCGATTCGGTCGATACCACTACCGATGGAGACCCGCTCCGGTATGGCGACTACTTCCTCAGCACTGCCGATGACGGCACCTCTGCTTCTGGCGTCTATGTCTATGATGGGGAGAAGTGGGTCGAGGCTGACGCGCTCGGTGACTCCAAGGCGATAGCGACAGCATGCTCCGGTGTCCTGCCGACCGTCCTCAACCAAGGCATGAATGTCGCGAAGAGGGCTGGAGCGCTCTACGCCTATATCGGGACGCTCGCGTCCACGAATGCGGTCATCGACAATCTGTTCGCCTACGAAATAACGATGCTACAGAGAACCGACAGCGAAGGCAATGTCATCTCGACCGGCTCGATCCAGTCCGGCAACTACGACCATTCGTCTCAGACCGGCTGGAAGATTGACTTTGATGGAAGCGCGGAGTTCGGGAACGTTGTGCTCAAGGACGCGCAGATTAATGGCGGGCAGATTTCCATCTCCAATTCCGATGGAGTAGTCTTCGCGACAAACACGGCAGGCGGGTCTGAAACCGCGATATCTGCTGTCGGTGTCATGGATATGTGGCTTGTCTCCGACATGACCGGCAACCTCACTGCGAATGCCGAGACAGCGCTCTCTTGCTCTTGGGGAGCCCAGACGGGAGACGCCTACTACCTGAACACCACGGACACGGCGTACAAGATGACGAAGTCGCAGAAGGCGAGCGAGGCACTGACGCTCAACTCCTCGTCCGGCTCGTATCTGTATCGGTACGCGGTGCCGGAATCCAAGTCCGGTGACACCATCTCGCTGTCGTTCACTTGCTCTGAAGACTGCTATCTGACACTGCGTGACAAGAACGGCTCGACATCAGGCACGCCGACATACACGATTGCATCTGGGGGAGCGAGCGGGCTTGACGTCATTGGTGCCCTCGGTTTTGGGTCGCTGATCGAGCTGCGGAATGCTGGCTGGAGGGAGTTTGTCCTCACGTCACGCACAGGCAAGGCTATCACGGTGAGCGCATTCACCCATGGCTACACCGAAGTCTTGGCATCGTACACCTGTCCCGCACAGTCGCTGGTCTTGCTCAAGAGCCAGGCCGCGATAGCGACGCTCGGTCTCGCAAGCTACGTAGACAAGGCGAACGCCATGGTGCTTGGCACGGCATCTTCGGATGACGTGGTTGAATACACGAGCATCAAGAGTTTCCTGTCTCTACTTGCTGACCATACCGGCAACTTCACTTGTTACCAGAGCGCGACGAACACCTACACCGACGGCACTCCGCGTTCTATCGGTGGTGCCAGCGACAAGATGCTGTCGGTCTCCATTACCAGTACCTCCATCACCATCACGCATCATGCAGGGACACTGACGCTCAAGACAGGAGGCGACCCAATCAAGGGAACGCCGAATCTGCAGTTCACCCCACAAGCGAGCAAGCCAGGCGCGACAGTCCAGAACCTCAACCCCTCCTTCAGCTCGTCAAAGATAGGCACCACCGGCAATCCATTCTCCGACGCCTATATCACGACCATGCATACCAGCTTCGCCTTCGTCGGCATGGTCGCCTATTTCTACCGGCTGACAGCTCCAGACGGCTGGGTTGTGTGTGACGGTGCTTCCGGCATCTATAAGGGGACTCCACTGTACACGCTCCTGAAGTCTCTCGGGACAAGCTACTACGCGACGAGCTGGTCGGCTGGCAAGGCCCTTGTCTACGACAGCACGAACGACTGCTTCCTGCTCGATCTTGTCGGCAACAAGATAGGCAAGTCCAGCGATAACCAGAAGATGGGCATGTTCCTGCGCGCGGTCATGGGGGCCACTTCGAAGCTGGGCACGGTACAGCAGGACGAGATCAGAAGTCTCACCGGGTCAGCGGCGTTGATGATTCATTCTAGTCAGAGCTACAGTGGAGCGATTACCACAGAGCATACCGGCAACTCTGACGGCAATTCTGGCAGTACGAGAGGTACCAGAGGAATACTGCACTTCAACGCCAACAAAGGCGACACGAACGGCATGGCTGGACACGCGCAAGGCGATGACATACACCCAGCGAACGTCCAGCTCTTGCCGTGCATCTACACAGGAGCGATAGCATGACAAGGACAGACATCAAAATCTTTGCATATGACAACGACGGCAGGCCGACAGGGTGGACATATGCGGACAAGCGTCCTGACGGAAAGCCTCTCATCCCTCTCGGCTGGACGGAGGTCGCTCCTCCCGAAGCCAAGGACGGATGCGAAGTCGTGTGGAACGGAAGCGGGTGGGGGTATGTCGAGACACCCGAGCCGGTAGCAGGCAGCACCCCGGAGCAGACGGAGCAGGACGCGAAGGAAGCGGAGTTGGACGCACAGCATGCCTACCTTGACGACACAGACTATATGGTCATCAAGTGCCTCGAGCGTGGGCTGGACATCGACACGGAGTATCCGGGTGTCCGCGAGAAGCGCCAGAAAGCAAGGGAGCGCATCAACGAGCTATCAGGTGAAGCATAATGCCTCTCCAACCGAGACAGCCAGAAGCGCGCTCTCTTGTGTGATATGGTGCATGGAAGGGAGGAGGGAATCGCATGCATAGAGAGCTGGTGACTATTCGCATCACGGATGGCTATATCGCGAATGGCATCCACGGAGTGAGGCTTGACAACAACATCTCGACGTGTCGATTTCTACTTTCTCCTCCTGATGTCTTCGAGGGATGCATCTATCAGATCCAGTACGAGCGTCCTGACGGAGTAT
This sequence comes from uncultured bacterium, assembly GCA_905215015.1. GTDB lineage: Bacteria > Spirochaetota > Spirochaetia > Sphaerochaetales > Sphaerochaetaceae > RUG023. The sequence goes on from CAJMOS010000013.1 coordinate 15,197, forward strand.
CTGCGATCGCAGTGCCTGAAAGTCAGGTGTTCGGAGATGACGGCACGCTGACGCTCGAGTGGAATCCGTCCGGAGACATGTTCGCGGTAGCCGGCACAGGCAAGATCAAGGCATACGCGACCGATGCTGACGGCACGCAGATGTGGAACAGCCACACGGGAGAGTACAAAGTCTGTGAGACACTTGAGCCATCGGACAACGAATCAATTGCAGTGCCTCCGGACGAGCTTGCCACCTACGTCGCCAAGGCGGTCGAGTCCGCCAGCAAGGCACGCGCCTCCGAGACAAACGCAAAGGCGTCTGAGGCACTAGCTAGCGAGTATGCCGAGTCTGCATCTGCAAGCGCGACATCTGCCAGCGCAAGCGCCACCAATGCTTCCGCGAGCGAGGTGAATGCCAAAACCAGCGAGACAAACGTGCGGGCAAGCGAGGTCAACGCCAGATCCAGCGAGAGCAACGCGAAGGCAAGCGAGCAGAAGGCGGAAGAGGTCAGGGCAAAGCGTGACGGCCTCATCGACGATATCATGTGGCGTGTCGAGCGCTACCAGACACAGACAGCGCTCGGCATTGCTACGACGGACAGTGAGGAGCAGTACAGGGCCGTACTGGCTTATCTTGAGCAGCTGAGGCAGGTGCCGGAGCAGGCAGAGTTCCCGGATACGGTGGAGTGGCCTTCGCAACCATAGATTTTGTTTCGCAATTTCAAACTCAGAATTTCGCGATTTTTCGCGAAATTTCAGGGTTGAACAGCATTTGAGAAGGGAGCTGGTCATTACGATTTTGTAAACGAAAGGTGTTGAAACTGCGTTTAATCCGTTTAAAAAGCCGTTTACCGTTTATTAAACGCCAGTAAACGGTCGTGCAATACAATATATACTATTTTAAGATTTATATAACGATTTTGATTTATTTCGCAATTGTGTCACGTTTGGCGGACAAAACATGCTCATTTCTACCGGATTCAACAATTGCCTTAAATCATTTCATCTTTCTGGCAATGACGAGCAGGCAGACGAGCGCCCCAACCGAGCAAAGATTGGCGGCAATATGCAAAGCTTCCCTAAGAGTACTCTAATTTCGTGTCTTGAAAACGCATTGAAAGGGTGTTGAAAGCGCCAGACGGGAATCGAACCCGCATCTCAAGCTTGGGAAGCTCGTATCTTAACCATTGGACTACAAGCGCATGGTGTTTCTAGAGGCTAAAATACCACAATCAGACGAAAATGACAAGCGAGGTTTTGCATTGTTGCATTCTGTCGCTGGTTTTGGCATGATGGAACTCATGTCTTGTAACCTCAGTAGCCGCTGGGCCGGATTCGAGCCTAGAGCAAAAGCGTTATATGTGTCTTCTTTTCCCAAGGTGGAGCGGTTTCCTTATTGGTTGATTTGTGCCGTGGCCTATCTTCCGGGGTTCCATTTCCGGACTTGGTACATCGACGGGAAATTCGTCGGCTTGACCTATACGCTGACACGTCACAGCATGTCGGTGATCTACTATCTGGCGGTAGTGGAGGAGGAACGGGGCAAAGGCTACGGGGCTTTGATCCTGAAGGAACTTCGCAAACTCCGTCCCCGTACCGCCCTGATTACGGAAAGTGACGACATCCAGGCTGCCAACCGGATGCAGCGCCAGCGCAGGATAGCCTTCTATTTGCGCAATGGGTTTGTCCAGACCGGGTGGCGGTTGGCGGACTATAGCGGCTTGTATGATATCATGGCCACGGTTTCCGACCTGAACGTGAAGAAGGTCCGCCGCCTTATCGGCAGATTCACCCCTTGGGTCCAGAGCAGGCTCGTCAAATCGCCTGGGGCTCCTTCTCCAGGTGTTTGATCAGGACCAGCAGGGCGACCGTCGTGTAGATGCCAGCGGATAACCATGCTGCCGGGTCTCCCGCGACGGAAAGCAGGTAGCTGTGGGTGTGGGTCGCGATGGTCGCCATAATCCACCGCGCGGCCAGCTCGACGATGCCGCTGATGACGGTGAGCGTCGCGTACCCGCAACCCTCAAGGCTGTTGCGGCAGATGAAGATCATCGAAAGCGGAATGAAGAAAAGCATGGAAAGGAAAATGTAGGTTTCCGCCCATGGCATCAGGCTCTGGATGTCTGTCCCCCGCGAGAAGAACAACCCCATCATCGACGGAAGCATGTACCTCAACAGCAGCGCCGCCAGCACGGAATAGACGACCATCATTCCCGTCGCGGTCCTGACTCCTTTCTTGATCCGGGAAAGGGTGTGCTTTCCCCAGTTCTGGCCACAGAAGTTCGCCATGGTGGTGCCGATGGCCGGCATCGGCTGGGTGACGATGTTCTGGATCTTGCTGGCTGCGGTGAACGCCGCGACGGCCGTGGAGCCGAACAGGTTGATCGCCCCCTGCATGATCATGGTGCCGACTGCGGTGATGCCGTACTGCATCGCCATCAGCGTTCCCATGGTCATCTGGAACCTGACATGCTCCCGCTTTGGCAACCATTCCCCCCTGAGGGGGATGAGCATGCGGACCCTGTGTAGCAGGAACAGCAGGCAAAGAAGGGCGGAGACTCCCTGGCTGATCACGGTCGCCCAGGCTGCCCCGGCGACCCCCATGTGGAGCCCGAAGATCATCCACAGGTCCAGGATGGTGTTCAGCGTGGCGCTGATGATCAGGAAGACGAGCGGGGCGCGGCTGTTGCCGACCGCGCGGAGGAACCCGGAGAACAGGTTGTAGAGGACGGTCGTGACGATGCCGAGGGCGATGATCAGGATGTAGGTGTAGGCCATGCCGTAGATGTCGTCCGGGGTGTGCATCGTCGTGAGCATCTTCCGCATGAAGACGGAGAACCCGACGGTAAGGCCGATCGTGCAGAGCAGGGAAAGCAGCAGACCGCTTGCGACGCTTCGCCGGACCCCTTCGCCGTCTCCAGCCCCGAACCGCTGGCTGGTCAGGACGGCGAACCCGTTGGTCAGGCCCTGGGCGAAACCGGTGACCAGGAACATGATGGTCCCCGTCGAGCCCACGGCGGCCAGGGCTTGCGGCCCGAGCGCGTGGCCCACGATGGCTGTATCGGTCATGTTGTAGACCTGCTGGAGCACGTTGCCGATTGCGATGGGGATGGTGAAGTCCAGAATGTGCCTGGCCACCGACCCTGTGGTCATGTCTTGCTGCATATGTCTCTGGTATTAGCCTGTTATTCGCTTTCTGTCTAGAATCCTTTCCACATGGAAAACACATGGAAGACATTCCAATCTTTGGAAAAGCACGGTATGCTTCACGGAATGAAACGACTTTCCTTCCTGATTGTCGCGACCGCCTGTTGCGCCACTCCTTTGGCTGCGGGGGCCAATGTCAGCTTCGGGGGAGGGGCTTCCGCCTCCTGGTACCAAGCCCATGTCGAGGATGACGCGGACCTTCCCTTCCGTTCGGCTGCGGAGGTGACCGTCTCTCCGGCTTTCGGCGTCACGTTCGGGAACGCCGGCTGGTACGCCTACGTGCCGGTCTCGTATGTCAGCCAATCCAAGGAGTTCAACGGCAAACGGTTGAAGCCCTGCATGGAACTGGGATTCGGCGTAAAGGGGGAGTGGTTCTTCACCGATGTGTTCGGGGCGATGGCCTTCTCGTCGGTCAACCAAGGCTGGTACCAGAGCTCCGATGAAGGCGAGTTCGTCTCGTTCACCATAGGGACCGGTCCTCTGTTCCGTCTTCAGCTCGGTTCGTCCGACCGCTTGCTGTTCTCGGTTCCGGTGGGGCTCGACATCAGGGACGACGTGACCGCCCCCTCCTTGGGAGTCGGGGTGACCTACTACCATGACGTGAGGCGAAGATGATGCGGAAGATCCTGCTCCTGCCAATGTTGTGTATCATTTCCCTGTTGTGCGTCGGGTGCGAGTTCGTCACGGAGGAACCGGTCCGCAACGTCCATTTCATCGGTATCGGCTTGTCCTATCAGATATCGTCGGATGATGCCGGAACTGGAGTCCTGATTCCCGTAGGCACGGAATGGGCAAAAGGGAAAGTGCTCACAAGTTGCCTGAACGATGTCGCGAATGTCTATGCCCGGTTCTCGACGCGGGGGTATGATTCCTTCACCAGCTATACGGGAGGCAGCTCGCTGGCCTATATCTCCGACGCGAGCGGGGCCATCGACTCGTATTCCCTCTGCCTTTCCGCCCTGGACGCGGTGGCTTCCTCAGCCAAGGATTCCGACCTGACGATTTTTTACTATAGCGGTCATGGGTACAGCGACGGATCGTTGGCGCTTACCGACGGGACCACCCAAACGGTGTCGGGACATACCTACGTGACAGGCAAGCTGTTGGGTATCGACACCCTGCTTGCGAAGCTGTCCGCCATCGCAGGGGACAAGCTGGTGGTCATGGACTCCTGCTATTCCGGCAACCTGGCGGAGGAATGGGCCGACCACAGTGCCGAGGGATTCGAGCGATTCTTTGCAAGCCATGGGGATTCCAACATCTATGTCCTGACCGCCTCGGCCGCTGACGAGAAGTCTTTCTGCAACTCAGAGTACGGGCATTTCACCAAAGCCGTGACCACGTTGCTGGCAGACAACCCTTCTGTTGCCCTTAGCGACTTGTATGACGCGGTTTCGGAGTACTTCTCCGGTATCTCGTTTTTGTCTGAGGGAGTCCTCTGCGAGATGCATCCGGCCAGCAACACCTCGGTTCCGCTCGACCTGCTGATCTGAATCCGGTTTCGGCCACGTTGACAGGTAGGGGGCTGAGGCTTTAGCTTCTGAGATATGGATTCCTATGTGTTGATTGACGGAGGGTTCCTCCGCAAGCGCTGCAGGGAGCTGCACACCAAGCTCCGGGCCGAGGATATCCCCTATGTCGCCCAACAACTGATGAAACGGGAAGGTGCCGACCAGGAACTGTTCCGGATCTATTACTACGATTGCCCGCCCTTTGCCCAAGAGGTGGAGTTGCCTGTTTCCGGCGAGATCCACCGGTTCAGCCAGGACCCGCTGTACGCCCAGCAGATGCTTTTTCTCAACCAGCTCAAGGATTTGGACCATGTCTGGGTGAGGGAAGGGGTGCTTTCCTTCCAAGGCTGGCAGCTCAGGCGCGATGTGTATGACCGGGACTTCGCCAACCCGGTTCCCCGTCTGGATGATTCCTGCTTCCTTCCCCAGTTCGAGCAGAAGGAGATCGATACCCTGATCACCATGGACATCCTCCAGGCAGCCCAGGAGCGGACTGTCCGGAAATTGTTCCTGATCGCCGGGGATACCGATTTCGCTCCAGCCCTGCGCTGTGCCCGCGAGCATGGCATCCAGGTCTATCTATTCACCTTGGGCAACAAGGTGAAACAGGAGCTGCGCGAGAACGCCGACATCGTGGTCACCGAACCGCTTAAGACTGGAGCGGCAAGGTGACCGTGAAGGTCAAGAGCCCGTTGTCCCAGGTGGCCTCGATGGTGCCGCCATGGGTTTCGGAGATGCTTTTGGCGATTGCCAGCCCAAGGCCGAAGTTCGAGTTGGAACTGCTTTCGGGGTTTGCCTGGTAGAAGCGGTCGAACAAGTGGGCTAGTTGCTCCTTGGAAAGCTCTTCGCCGGGATTGGTCACCGAAAGGACCGCATGTCCATGCCGGGAGCCCACCATGATGGTGACGGTGCTGTTTTCGGGAGCGTGGCTCGCCGCGTTTTCCAGCAAGGTGGAAATCAGCTTCTGCAGGTTCCGTTTGGATCCTTTCACCATCACATGCGGCTCGATGTTCCGCGTGAGCTTCTGGGCTTTCTCCTCGAGCAATGCCTCCATCAGCATGGCGACGTTGGACGCCATCTCCGAAAGGTCCAGGCTGACGAACGAGGCCCTCTGGTCCACCTCGTCGAGCTTCGCCAACGTGAGGAGTTCCCCAATCAGGTTCCCCATCGTCTCCGACTCTGCCTGAATGACGTCCAATTCCTTGCTTGGTCCCTGTTTGGCCTCGATCAGGTCGGCGTTGGCCCTGATGGAGGCAAGCGGGGTCTTCAGCTCATGGCTGCAGTCGGCGGTGAACTGTTGCTGGCGGTTGAAGGCTTCCTCGGCAGGCTTGAGAAGGATGCGGGCGAGCCGTCGGGCCAGCACCAGGAACATGAGCGCCGCGACAAGGAGAATCAGCGAGATCCGGAGCGTCAGCCTGGTCATGCCGCGCTTGACGACCGTAAGGTCCATGACCATGTAGAAGCCGCCCCACTGGCCCACGTCGCCGTGATACAGGAAGTTCTGGTAGACCCCGTCGTGTCCTTCGGCATCGATGATCGCCTGTGCCTGTATGGTGGTGAGGAAACTGTTCTCGCCGGAGTACTCGATCGAGGTCACTTTCCGGTTCTGCGAGACGCCGATGGTGGCGAAATCCCCCTGTTTCAAATAGGAGAGCCCTGGGGGGACCTCGTCGTCATCCTCTCCCTCAAGCGCGTTGTTGCTCAGCCGGGAGTAGGTCATCAAGCTCATTTTCGCCCGTTCCTGGAAGCTGAAATAGGAGAGGGAAAGGTAGGAGACGGCCAGTACAAACGCTACCGCGAAAAGCGAAAGGAACAGGGTGAGGACCACCTTTTTCCGAAGCATGTCGAGTGATTGGGTTGCTTTGGCCATGGTTTCCATAGTAACGGGAATCCCATGGCGGAAACAAGAAATACCGGCATGAAGTTTTGTGGTATTTGGCTGGACTGGCTGGAGGTGCGAAGATTTCTATGGCTAAAAGGAACGTACTATGCTAATTTTACGCTAGTAGGAGGATCGTTCATGAAACGGAAACCGATCGCACGCATCACGATGGCTGCCATCCTCTGCGCTTTGCTGTTCTTGAGTTGTGATGCTTTGGATTCTGCCATGGATACCATGAGCAAGAACCTTTACGAAGAGTCTGGACTCGTCAGCGCCGACACCTCGAGCGCTAATGCTGTGGCGGAAAAGGTCGCTGGCCTTACCACCTTCACGGTATACGACACGTCGGATACGGCCGATATCGAGAAAATCGCGGCCCAGTACGGGTACTCGGTATCCAGCGGGGAAGGTCAGGAAATGTTCAATTCGCTGAAAAAGGTGCTCGACGAAGCAGGCCTTGGGTCGTTGAATGTCATGACCCCGCAAGAGCAGGAAGCCGCGGATGCGTTGGTCGAGAGTGTCTCCAAAGCGCTTGCCTCCGAGGCGGCGAAGAAGGAGCTGGTGGACCAGCTGGGCAAGGAAGCGGAAGGAGCCTCGAAGGAAGCGGCCGAGCAGAGCATGAAGCTCCTCAACCAGGTGGTCAAGGCTGTCGAGACGCCCGAGGTCTGGGCGGCGATGGGCATCGCGGATGACGATTCCGTCAAGGAAGTGGTCACCACCGTGCTGGATTCCCTTACCACCACCCTTGATGACGCCAAGATCACCCAAGGTGACGTGCTGGTCCTGCAGATGACCACGAATGTCATCTCCAGCACCATCTCCACCTATGTGGCGCAGGCGGCGTCCGGGGATACCGACATTTCGGCGGTGAAGGTCGCCGAGGACCTGCTCTCCGGTGTCCAGAACATCCAGAATGTCGCAGGAGAGCTGGATGGCAGCACCAAAGGTTTCTTCGATTTCAAAATCGGCGATTTGCTCGACAAGCTTGAAGGCTGAAGGGGGAGCGGATGAAAAAACATATTCTGATAGGGTTGTCCTTGATAGCAGCCGTGTCGTCCGCCTTCGCCGCTGACGTCTCGCCAAGTTCCGTCCCCTATACGCTCTGCGGGGAGATTTTCGATCCGACGAGCGCCCGTGTCACCGGCATGGGGGGCGCAGGTTTGGGAATGACCGGGTACTCGGACGCGTTCCTCTACAATCCCGCGGCATTGGGAGAGTCCCGCTTCCGCCTGTCGGTTCCGACCTTCAGCGTGACGGTATTCAATCCCAGGAAAATCAACGATACCGATTTCTTTGATGACGTGAAGGACGCCGACTGGGTGAACGCCGCTGATGACCTGATGAGCACGCTGACCTACGGCATGAACGAGCTGGAACGGATCGACCTGGGTATCAACGGCCAGTTCGGCCACGTGGGAATCGCCCTGAACACCAGGGAACGGATGCTCGCGAACCTGAACACCTCCAGCTACGTGGACGGTGAGTATATCCTTGAGGACACGACGGCTTTGACGGTCGGTTTCGGATATCGCTTCCCGCTGTTTGGCGACCAGTTCTCGCTGGATATCGGGGCCAACGCGCAGTTCCTCTACCAGCTTTACACCCAGGCGATCGACAAGACGACGATCGACGCCTTTATCGACGACCAAAGCGACCCCACCTTCCCGCTTGTGGCAGGCTGGGCCATACCGTTTGCCGCCGGCGCCAACCTGAACCTGCCGCTGGGCTTCCGTGCCAGTGGCGTGGTGCGGAACCTGAACGGAAAGTTCCGCTACCGGCTGTTCTCCGAGGCGAAGGACTTTGACTTCGGCGAGAGTCTGAAAGGCGATGACCTTTCTTATGACGCAGGCGTCCGCCTTGACGCCGGGGTGATGTGGTCCTCTCCGTTTCCCATGCTGAACAAGCTCTTCCACCCGACCGTTTCGGTCGACGTGTTGGATGTGGGCCGTATCAGCGGCAAGGAGGATTTGCTCGGCAACCTGTACGCTGGCGCCCAGGTCACCCTGTTCAATTTCCTGGATGTGCGGTGCGGCCTTGCCCAGGGCTACCAGAGCGTGGGTGTCGGACTTGACGTCCTGGTCTTCCACATCGACGCCTCCTACTGGAGACGCGAGTACGGGGAGAACTACTTGGACAAGAGCATCGACGCGCTGACGCTCCGCTTCCAGTTGCTTACCCGCTGATCGTTCCAACTGGAATGTTCCGGAGGGGGAGGGGCTGGCCAACGTGGCCGGCCCTGTTTCGTATCTGCAGAGAGCCGATGCCTGCCGCCGATATGGCTTTTCGCGAGATATTTCGGCACTTGCTGTGCGAAATCGCTACACTTTGTATGGAAAACGTGCCATACTGGTGCCACTTTCTCTCAAGAGGGTTTGTATGGAGAGTTTTGGTGCCTGGGGGCTGATTCCCCCGATCCTGACCATCACGCTCGCCTTTCTGACGAAGGACGTGGTGATTTCCTTGTTTCTGGGTATTTTCACTGGTTCGCTGATTGTCTCGGGTGGCAATCCCTTTGCCGCCATGACGCACCTGGTCGACCTGATTGCCGGAAGCCTGAATGACGGATGGAACATCCGTATCTTCCTGTTTTGCGCCATGCTCGGCGGCCTGGTCGGCATGCTGAGCCGCACCGGCAGCGCCAAGGCTTTCGGCCGATGGGCGGCGAAAAAGCTGCATAGCGGCAGGTCCTCGCTGCTGATGGCATGGTTCTGCGGCCTGATCATTTTCGTTGACGACTATTTCAACAGCCTTGCGGTCGGGACGGTCATGCGGCCGATTACCGACAAGAACAAGATCCCCCGCGCGCAGCTGGCCTATATCCTTGACAGTACCGCCGCCCCGGTCTGCATCCTGATGCCGATCTCCTCGTGGGTCGTCACGGTCATGTCGATTGTGAAGGGGAGCGAGGGATTTGAGCAGTTCGGTATCAGCGAGCTATCGTTCTTCCTGCGCACCATACCCTATAACATCTACGCGGTCCTGACCTTGGTCATGGTGCTGGTGACCACCCAGGCGGGCCTCAATTTCGGTCCGATGGCAGGAAGCATCCGGTATGCCAGGAGCACCGGCAAGCTCTACAACGAGTCCTATGGGCAGGCTCCTGGCGAGGTTTCGGTGGAGGAGGGCTCTAGCCGTGCGCGCGCCATCGACATGCTGCTGCCCATCATCGTCCTGATTGTGATTGCCGTCCTGATGTTCCCGATGACCACCTGGATGCAGGCACGGGATGGCGCCACGATCGCCACGCTTGCCGACGCCATGCGCTCGATGAGCATGGCCGAAGCCTTCAACAACACCGATGCTTCGTACGCGCTGTTCTATGCGGTCATTTTCACCACGGTAATCACGTACATCTACTATCTCTGCCGCGGACTGTTCACCCCGAAGACCGCCAGCGACGCGCTGGTTGACGGCATCAAGAGCATGGTCCCTGCCCTGATCATCCTGACCATGGCGTGGACGATCGGCACGATCATCAAGAGCAGTCCGGAGGATGGCGGCCTAGGGCTTGCCACCTTCCTTTCCCGGACGGTTGTCGGCGGCGGGTTCCCCCTGCAGCTGGTCCCCATCATCGCCGTCGCCCTCTCGGCTCTCATTTCCTTCTCTACCGGCACCTCGTGGGGTACCTTCGCCATCATGATTCCCATCGTCATGCCGATTGCTGTTGGCCTTGCCGGCGCGAAGGGGCTGGGCGAAGCGGCCACGCTGAACGCTACACTGATCGCCGTGGGCGCAGTGCTTTCCGGAGCGGTCTTCGGCGACCACGCCTCGCCCATCAGCGATACGACGATCCTCTCTTCGGTCGGTTCGGGTTGTCCTCTCCTTGAGCATGTGAAGACCCAGATGCCTTACGCGGTGACGGTGATGCTCTGCGCGTCGTTCGGCTACCTGCTCGGTGGAGCATTCCTGAACGAGATTGTCGCCTGGGCCGCCACCTTGGCCGTCTTCGCCCTAGCCCTTGCCATCCTTCCCCGGAAGTGGGCTCAGGGCTGATTGCAGCCTGATCGTCCTCACGTCGCCCATCAGCGCCACCTCGCGCGTGTCATGGGTGACGAGGATGGTGGTTTTCCCCTTCGCGAGTTCCAGGAACAGCCTGACCACTTCTTCCTTCGTCTCGTCGTCCAGTCCCGTGAAGGGCTCGTCCAGCAGGAGGATGTCGCTTTGGGCGGCAAGGGCCCTGGCGAGCGCCACGCGCCTTTGCATCCCGCCCGAAAGATATTTGACTGGCTGTCTCAGGCTGTCCCCGAGTCCCAGCTCCGCAAGGATCCGGTCCGCTGTCTCGGAATCAGAGACCAGCCGGACATTGGCGCTCGCGGAAAGGTTCCGGCAGAGCCGGTTCTCCTGGAAGACCATGGAAAAGCGTTTGCCCTGCAGGGCCGAGAGGTCTCCCGAGTCCGGTTGCTCGAGACCGCAGATGATCCGAAGCAGGGTTGTTTTCCCACTGCCTGAAGGACCGACAAGGACGTTGATCTTCCCCTGCTCGATGGTGAAGGTCCGGTCTTGGAAGACCGGGTGGTTGCCGTAGCTTTTCGACAGATGCGAGATGGTCATGCCGCCACCTCCAGTTTTCGGGCCAGCTTTCGGAACAGGCCTAGGACCAGATGCTCGCAGAGCACGCTGATCAGGGCGATGGTCAGCGTCCAGGCAAACAAATCGGCGGTATCCAGATAGGTTTTCGCCTGATACAGATGGTCGCCGATAGTATGGTCGGGAAGACCGATCACCTCGGCGGCGATGCCGCTTTTCCAGGCAAGGCCGAGCCCGAGCGAGCAGGCGCTATGGAAAAACGGCATCACTTGGGAAAGATAGATGCTGGCAATCCGCTTCCGCTGGGGAATCCGGAAGAGGTCCGCCATCTCCAGCAATTGCCGGTCCGTGCTCTCCAACCCTTCCAGCACATTGGCGTAGACCAGCGGGAAGCACATCAGGAAGCTCGTCGCGATTGCAAGGTTCCTGGAGGGAATCCAAATCAGGAGAAGGATGATGAACGAGGCGACTGGAATCGTCTTGATGGTCTTCACCAGAGGGGAGAGCAGGGCCTTGACGCCCCGATTCCGGTAGGCGAGGATCGCCAGGATGATGCCGGTCAGGACCGACAGGAGAAAGCCTAAGGCGATACGCTTCAACGTGTTGAGGATCGAGTACCAGAACTCGCCCTGCCCGGCGAGGCCGGCCAGCCTTGTCAGGACGGCGAGCGGTCCGACAAGCAGGACGCGTTCATTGACGAGGGCGCTGGCGACTTGCCAGACGGCCAGCCAGAAGGCCACGGCAACGATTGCCGTGGCTCTGGTTTTTCCTTTAGAGCACATAGAAGGACGAGTCGGGGACTTTCCCGCCTACAGCCTTCGGATTCTGCTTGTACAGCTCGCCCAGATAGCCGGACAGCTTGGTCTGCATCTCTTTCCCGGTGATGTCGACGATGTTGCAATGGGGAATCGCCTTCTCCGCGACTTTGGCCGGAATGATGTCGAAGCTGCCGGTGAGGGCCGCCGCTTGCTTGATGTTTGCGGGATCGGTCATGTAGTCGACGCTTTGCGCGTAGCTTTTCATGAAGCGGGAGACCGCATTGGGATGCGATTCCAAAAACTGTTTCTGCACTACGACGATCGCCGTGATCATCGAGCTGCCTTCGCTTTTGGATTCCCATTCCTTGGTCAGGTCAAGCACCACGTTCAGTCCCGGGTTCTGCATCTGCGCCACGGTGACGAAAGGCTGGGGCAGCAGGGCGATTCCGTCTTCCACCTGCTTCAGGGCGGCGACGCACTCGGCGTGTTCGCTCTTCCACTCGATGGTCAGGTCCTTGTCCGGGTCCAGCCCGTTCTGTTCCAGGACCGTACGAAGCCCGTATTCCGGCGTGGCTCCTTTCCCGCTCGCGTAGATGGTGCGCCCTTTCAGGTCCTGGACCGACTTGACGGTGTCGCCGTTCTCGACGACGTAGATGACGCCGAGGGTGTTGATGGCGAGCGCCTTGATCTTGCCGTCGGTGTTGTTGTACAGCACGCTGGCCAGGTTGGCCGGGATGGCGGCGATGTCGACCGCTCCCTTGGCGATCAGCGGGACCGCTTCGGTCGGAGAGCCGAGCAACTGGAAACTGTAGTCGTTATGGTCTACCGGACCGTTTTTGGCCTCGTCCATCAGTTTTGCCATGCCGATCGAGGTAGGCCCCTTGAACGCGAGGACCCGGACCGGTACCTCTTCGGTGGCATAGGCGACGCCTTCCTCCCTGGTACCGTTCGCAAAGACCGGCACGATGAGGGAAAAAAGCAGTGCGAGAACAAGAAAACGCTTTTTCATGTGGTTGATTCCTCCAAATAGTTTTGTAACGCGGTCGTGTCCACCGCATACGTTTTCAGGGATTCCTGTTTCAGGATGCCCGACTTCTCCAGATTGGAAAGTTCCCGGAAGAGCGTCGCGCGGCTCATGCCCAGGACGCTGCTGAGCGCCTGCTTGTTCCGGAGGACCGCCTTGCCTTGGCTCTGGTGGTCCAGGAGGTACAGGCAGAGCCTGCGGTGGGCGCCGGGACCACTGAGGGAGTTCAGCCTTCCCAACAGGAACTGGAGCTTCTCATTGCAGAACCGGGCGTAGGCTTCCATTGCCTTCGGTTCCTCGAGAAGTCGTTCCCGGACCAGCTTTTTCCCCACCATCGCCAACGTGGTCTTCGACCTTGCCTGGATGGTGGTGGGGAGACTTGCCTCGAGAAACAGGTTGGAGACGCCGAACAGGCCGCCTTTGCCCACTTGGTTGATCAGGAGCGCTCCGCCGGTCGCGACTCCGGAGGAGACCCTGACCGAACCATCACATACCAACGCAACCTGCGGTTTGCCATCCAACTGGTCGCTGGTGCGCTCGCCACGGGCCAGGGTGGAGATGTGAATTTCCGATGGGGAGATGTGGCAAAGGCTAAAAAGCCAGTTCTGCGTGGGGTCCATGGCCAGACTATAGAATTAAATCCATTCTTTTTCAATATAAATCGTCTCAAATAAGACTATTTGTTGGATTCCAACTGCTGTAAAAGTGTTTTGATAAAGGTGCATCTGTGGTACAATTGGTGCAATCAAGGTTAATCTTCTATGGAGGAAAACGAATGAAGAGACTGACTTCTGTGTTGTTGACCATGGGTCTTGCCGCCAGCCTGTTCGCCGGCGGTGCCTCGGAAACGGCAGCACCAGCCGCTCAGACAGGGACGAAGAAAGACAACCAGGTGACGATCCGCTTGATGACCGATGCCACAGGCATCGATGACAAGAGCTTCAACGCCGCCGCGTGGAGGGGCATCGTCCACTTCTACGGGGACACTGTCGAGAACACCAAGAACAGAGGCAAGCTGTATGACGTCGTGACCGCGCAGACCCAGGACATGTATATCCCGAACCTGCAGCAGGCGACCGACGAGGGCTACAGCCTGATCTGCGCCACCGGTTTCACCTTTGCCGATGCTCTGCAGCAGGTCGCGAACCAGAACCCCAACCAGAACTACATGATTGTCGACGTCGACTGGCTCCAGGGCGACAACATCCTGCAGTTCATCTTCCGCGAGGAGGAGGGCTCCTACCTGGTCGGCATGGTCGCCGCGTTGCAGGCCAAGGCCGATGGCATCACCGCCCCGAAGTTCGGATTCATCGGTGGTGTTCCTGGCGCGACCATCACGAAATTCGAGATGGGCTACATCCAGGGCATCCGCTCCGTCTATCCCGACGCCGAGATCGTCGACTACTACACCAACGACTGGGGCGCCCCGGACAAGGCGAAGGCCCAGGCGAAGAACTGGTACGACAACGGTGTCTACTGCATCTTCTCCGCCGCCGGTGGAAGCGGCAACGGCACGATCGCCCAGGCAAAGGAATACCGCTTGCAGGGCAAGAACGTCTGGGCGATCGGCGTCGATTCCGACCAGTACGAGGACGGCCTGTATGCCGATGGCAAGTCTGCCGTCCTGACCAGCATGGTCAAGAAGGTCGAGACCGCCACCGAGCTGGCCCTCAACATGGTCAAGGACGGCAAGTTCAAGGGACAGGTCATGCGCATGGGTATGGCCGAGGATGGAGTGGATTACTCCTCCGCCAACGCGGCCCTGTCCAGCAGCGTCACCAAAACGGTGGATGCCGCCAAGGCTGACATCATCAGTGGCAAGATCAAGATCTACGGCAAGTACTCGGAAGCTCTGGCTGCCGGAGCGGTCCCCCAGGGTCTCGCCGCGAAAGACGACTGATTTCCCATGTTTGCAAGAAGGCGGCGTGCGGTTGCATGCCGCCCTTTTATCTAAGGTATTCGTCGAGTGCCTTACGTAGAAGGAGCTCAGTTTGGCAGATACATACGCGATTGAAATGAACGGGATCACCAAGACCTTCCCGGGCATCGTCGCCAATGACCATGTGACGCTTGACGTGCGCAAGGGTGAGGTATTGGCATTGCTCGGTGAGAATGGAGCGGGAAAATCCACGTTGATGTCGATTCTCTTCGGCGCTTACAGCGCTGACGCGGGAACCATCAGGATCTACGGGAAGGAAGTCCAGATCAAGAACCCGAACGTAGCCACCGAGCTGGGTATCGGCATGGTGCATCAGCATTTCAAGCTGGTGCACAACTATACGGTCACCCAGAACATTGTTCTCGGCATGGAGCCGAGGAACAGGTTCGGCCTGCTGGACCTGGAGAGCGCGGAGAAGCGTGTGCGGGACCTGACTGACCGATATGGCCTGAATGTCGACTGCGATGCCGTCATCGATGACATCACCGTCGGCCAGCAGCAGCGCGTCGAGATCCTGAAGGTGCTGTACCGCAACGCCAACATCATCATCTTCGATGAGCCGACCGCGGTGCTGACCCCGCAGGAAATCGACGAGCTGATGGACATCATCCGCCTTTTGAAAGGCGAGGGCAAGACGATTGTCCTGATTACCCACAAGCTGAAGGAAATCAAGGCGGTCGCGGACCGGTGCACGGTCCTGCGCCGCGGGAAGGTGGTCGGTACCGTCGATGTCGACAAGGTGACCGAGGAAGACCTTGCCGAGATGATGGTCGGACGCGCTGTCAAGTTCGAGCTGGAGAAGACGCCTTGCAAGCCGGGAAAGGTGATGCTCTCGGTCAAGGACCTGGAGATCCATGACAGCCAAGGAAACAGGAAAGTCCATGACCTTTCCTTCGATGTGAGGGAAGGCGAGATCCTCGGTATCGCCGGCGTCGACGGAAACGGCCAGAGCGAGCTTCTGTACGGCCTGACCGGCCTGCTGCCGGTAGAGGGCGGCACCATCACCCTTGATGGCAAGGATATCACCCGCATGACGATACGGGAGCGCATCGAGTGTGGTCTGGGCCATATCCCCGAGGACCGCCAGAAGCACGGCATCGTCCAGCAGTTCACCATCAGCGAGAACGGCGCCTTGAAGGACTACTACAAGCGCTATGCGGGAAAGATGGGCGTCCTGGATTATCCTGCGATGACAAGGAACGCCGCGAGCCTGATCGAGCAGTTCGACATCCGCGCAGGCGAGGGAGCGCAGACCCCTGCCGGCTCCCTCTCCGGCGGCAACCAGCAGAAGGTGATCGTCGCGCGCGAGATCAGCCTTTCCCCGAAGGTGCTGCTCGTCGCCCAGCCCACCCGCGGTCTGGACGTGGGGGCGATCGAGTACATCCGCCGTCGCCTGCTTGACGAGCGCGACAAGGGTCGTGCCATCCTGCTCGTCTCTTTCGAGCTGGACGAGATCATGAACCTGTGCGACCGTATCGCCACCATCAGCAAGGGCACCTTGGTCGGCACCTACAAGGCTGGCGAGGTTTCCGAGCGCGATATCGGCATGATGATGGCTGGTTCCCGCAAGAAGGAGGGCGCGTGATGCAGAAGAGCGATCGTAATCAGAAGGACCTGGCACTCCGCCTCCTTGAATCCAATGGGTTCATTTCGGTCCTTGTGGTCATCCTGGGCTTTTTGGCCGGTACCATCCTGGTGCTCTTGGTCGGAAGGAACCCGGGCAACATGTACAAGGCCATCTTGCAGGCGCTCAGTGGCTACAACATGGATAATGGAAAGATGAATGTCCGCTATGTCTTCGAGACCTTCAACTACGCGGTCCCCTACATCCTCTGCGGACTCTCGATGGGTTTCGCCGAGCGCGTCGGCCTGTTCAATATCGGTGGCGAGGGCCAGTACATCATGGGCATGACCGTCGCCGAGGTCTTTGCGTTGCTCGGGCCGCAGATTCCCGGGTTGCACTGGTTTGCCTGCCTGGTCCTGGCAACCCTTGCCGGCGCGCTGTGGGGCGGGGTGGTCGGCGTCCTGAAGGCGAAGTATGAGGTCAGCGAGGTTGTCGGCACGATCATGCTGAACTATACCGCCCTGTACCTTTCCCGCATCATCTGCCTGCGCCTGCCCGGCGCCAATACCTACAAGACCGCCAACTACCCGGAGACGGCATTGCTGTCCAACTCCCTGTTCGACAAGCTGACCAACCACTCGATGCTGAACAACGGGCTTTTCTTCATGCTGTTCTGCGTGCTCCTGTACTGGTTCATCATGGAGAAGACCTCGCTCGGCTACGGCATGAGGGCCACCGGCTTCAACCGCGAGGCCGCGAGGGCGAGCGGCATCCCCGTCACCCGAAGCATCGCCCTCTCGATGGCGATTGCCGGAGCCTTTGCCGGGCTTGCCGGCGGCATCGTCGCCCTCGGCTCGTTCCGCTATGGCCGTGTCATCAGCGGCATGGACAACTACGGCTTCGACGGTATCGCCGTCGCGCTTGTCGGAAACTGCCATGCGCTGGGGACGATGGTGGCAGGCTACCTCTTCGGCCTTTTGAAGAACGCCCAGCCGTTGATGCAGTCCCGCAACATCCCGAAGGAAATCACCTTCATCATCCAGGGCCTGATCGTCGTCTTTATCGCCCTGCGCAGCGGCGTCGTCCTGATCCGCCAGAATCTGGAGAAACGCAGACTGGCAAAGGAGATTGCATCCGAATGAGCCTTATCCTTGGTATGATTCCCATGATTCTGATGATGGTGGCGCCGATTCTGATCTGCGCCATCGGCGGCATGATCAGCGAGCGCAGCGGTGTCACCAACATCGCGCTCGAAGGTCTGCTTTGTTTCGGCGGCTGCTCGGCCGCAATCACCCACAAGCTGCTGGAGCTTGCCGGTGTCAACCACAGCCTTTCCATCGTGGCCGCCCTCTGTGTCGGTTCGGTCATCGCCGGCCTGATCAGCCTGATCCATGCCTATACCGCCATCGACCTGGGGGCCGACCAGACGATCAGCGGTACCGGCATCAACCTTCTTGCCAACGGCGCTACAATCTTCGCCAGCCAGATTTTCTTCAAGGCCGACCGCACCAAGGAGTTCCAGATGGGTATGCAGACAGACCGTCTGGGTATCTATCCGACCGCCTATATCGCCATCATCGTGGTGCTGCTTGCCTGGTTCGTCCTCTACAAGCTGCCCTATGGCATGCATTTGCGCGCCTGCGGCGAGCATCCTGCCGCCGCTGAGTCGGTGGGCATCAACGTGCGCCGCATCCGTTACGAGGCGGTCCTGGTCAGCGGAATCCTCGGCGGGCTTGCCGGTGGCTGTTGCGTGCTGACCCAGACGATCCAGTACACCTCGAACACGATCAACGGCAAAGGCTTCATCGCGCTTGCCGCGGTCAGTTTCGGCCGCTGGACTCCGCTTGGTGTCACTTTGGCTTCCCTGCTGTTTGGCGCAGCCCAGGCGTTCAGCGTCATCGCCACCAACTTTGGAGCGCTCCGCGTGCTGCCAAGCGATTTCTTCAACATCCTTCCCTATGTCATCACGTTGGTCGCGCTGATCTTCACCAGCGGCAAGAACTATGCGCCGCTTGATGTCGGCAAGCCGTATACCAAAGGAGCATCCTGATGACACCGCACAACCGTGCAGAGGCAGGGGCTTTCGCCCCTGTCGTTTTGGCCCCGGGGGATCCCCGGCGGGCCACATTTGTATCAGAGCAATACTTGACTGACGCCAGGCTTGTCACCGACGTGCGCGGGGTTCCGGGCTACACCGGTTCCTACAAGGGACGTCCGGTCTCGGTGATGGCCACCGGCATGGGTGAGGGCTCGATCGGCATCTACTCCTACGAGCTCTACGCGTTTTACCACGTCCAGGCGATCATCCGCATCGGCACCTCGGGAGGCCTGCGGAAAGAGCTGCGTGTCGGAGACCTTGTGGGAGCGATGAGCGCCTCGACCGATGGAGGGTACGCCAGGCAGTACGGCCTGGACGGAAGCTTCAGTCCCTGCGCTGATTACCAGATGCTGTCGATGGCCATGGATACGGCCCGCAGGCTTGGCTACCCGATGACGGCCGGCCAGGTCTTCTCCAGCGAGTATTTCTCCCAGTACAACGCGCGGGGGCCTGAGAGCTGGAAGGAATGGGCGCGGGTGGGGGCGCTGGTCCAGGACATGGAGACCTATGCCCTGTACTGCAACGCCGCCTTCCTCGGACGTCGCGCCCTCTCGATCCTGACCATGACCGACAACGTGGTCACAGGGGAGAGTTTCAAGGACGAGGAGCGGATGGAAGGGAACCGTCGCATGATCGAGGTAGCCCTGGAGGTCGCCCATGACCTTTTCTGAGGCGATGGAGCACCGCTTTGCGTGCCGTGCCTATCAGGACAGGCGGATTCCCAGGGAGGATTTGGAAAAAATCCTGGAGTGGGGGAGATTGACCCCGACTTCCTTCGGGTGGGAGGCCTGGAGCTTCCATGTGGTGGAAGGAAAGAAGCGCGCGGCGCTTTGCCAGGCGTCCTTCGGACAGGAAAGTGTCCTGCAGGCGCCGGTTTCCATCGTCCTGCTTGCCCGTACTGCCTCCTTTTACGACCCCGATGGTCCCTGCATCCGCCAGCGGGCAAGCCGCATGTGGGACGAACAGGCGGCAATCGAGGATTTCCGCGGGTTCTACCAGGCGCTCCGACACAGGGGCAGGCTGGACGAATGGTCGCGCAGCCAGTGCTACATCGCCGCCGGCAACATGACCACCGGGGCGAAGACGATCGGCATCGACAGCGTGATCCTCGAGGGCTTTGACGAAAAGGCGGTGCTCAAGGTGCTGGGGTTGGATGGAAACGAGTGGATTCCCGCCCTGGTCATTCCCTTCGGGTATGCCGCCTGTCCCGAGACTCCCAAGATCAGGGAGCCCCTGAGGCAGCTGGTGGCCTTCGATTAGGCGAGCGTCCTGACGGCCTGTTCCACCAAGGGCCAGAAACGGGACGGGTCGGCATGCTGCATCACCAGCGTGCTGCAGCTCTTTCCCGTATCCACCGTCTCTCCGTAGCGCTCGCTTTCTCCATCAGTCACACAGCGCAGGCTCTTCCAGCTTCCGCTGAACATGCCCGGGTCGAGCAGATAGGCGACGCAGCAGGGGTCGTGCATCGCGGGGCACTCGCGGATTATGCTGGCGCAGCTTTGGTAATAGGCTTCCATGCAGTGGCCAAAGAGCTTCGCCGCCTTGCCGCCAAAGGTTTGCAGCTTGTCCAGATCCTGCCGGCCCAAGGGGACCGGCGGCGGCACATCCAACTGCATCA
>CAJMOS010000014.1 GCA_905215015.1 uncultured bacterium
CATGATGTTGAGGATGCCCACCGAGCCGACCAACAGGCTTATGGCGGCGATGGCGGCAAGGAAGGCGCTGACTGTGCCGGTGACCTCGCTTGCCATCTCGACCATGGTCGCGGGGCTGTAGAGTCCGTAGTTGTCGCTGCCCACCAGGCCGTCGAGGTAGTCGGTCAGGGCATTGGAGACTGCAATCGTATCCGCATCGTCCTTCACCTTGACCACGTAGCTGCCCACCATGGTGGTTTTGCGGAACCTGCTCTGGTAGGTACCGTACGGGATGAAGACGGAGGAATCGAAAGATATGTTGAGGATCGCATCCTTGCCCGGCAACACGCCGATGACCTGATAGGACTTTGCCTGGTCCCGGAAAATCGAGATGAAGGAACCGATAGCGTCTCCATCGGGGAACAGGGTTTCCGCAACCGTCGCGCCAAGTACGCAGACCTGTCTGCGGGCGATATTGTCCAGAGAGGAGAAGAATGACCCCTCCTCGAACTCCATCGACGTGAACAATGCGTAGTCGGAGGGCACTCCGGTGATTGTAGCGCTCATCGTCTCGTGGCCGTTGCGCACGATGCCTACCGAGGAGCAGGCGGCAACCACCTGCTCGATTCCGTCGAAGGACTCCTCCAAGGTCGAGGCGTATTCCTCGGTAAAGACAGCCCCTGCGTTGCCACCCCGGGAAGGAAATACGGTAATCAGGTTGGTGCCGCCGCTTGCAAGGCTGCTGGTGACCGACTGTTCCATGCTGGCACCTGTCGTGAGGACCGCAACGACGCTGGCCACTCCAATGACGATGCCGAGCATGCTGAGCAAGGTACGGACCTTGCTGGCAAGCATGCCTTTGACCGCAAGCTTCAGGTTTTCCCAGAACATCAGCCATCCTCCTTCTCGATCCGCCCATCGCGGATGCGGATCATCCGCGGGCAGGACTCGCCGAGGGTGCGGTCATGCGTGACGAAGACAATCGTGCGTCCTTCCCTGTTCAGTTCCCGGAACAGCTCCATCACCTGGATGCCGGTCTTCGAGTCCAGGGCACCGGTAGGCTCGTCGGCAAGGATGATGGCGGGATCGGTGACAATCGCCCGGGCTATGGCGACTCTTTGCTTTTGGCCGCCGGAAAGCTCGGTCGGCGTATGTCTCATGCGGTCCTTCAGCCCTACCCGCTCCAAGGCCTGCTCGGCGAGGCTCCTTCTTTGGCGGGGCGGAAGTCCCGCATAGAGCAACGGGGTCTCGACATTTTCCAGCGCGGTCAGCCTGCCCAGCAGGTTGAACTGCTGGTAGACGAACCCTACCTTCCTGTTGCGCATGCGCGCAAGTTCCTTCTCGCTCATGCCCCGGGTTTCCACCCCCTCGATGCGGACGATTCCGCTTGTGGGGGTGTCAAGCGCGCCGATGAGGTTCATCAGCGTGCTCTTGCCCGATCCGGAGGGTCCCATGATGGCGACGAACTCGCCTTTTCCAATCAGGGCGGACACGCCGTCCAGGGCCTTGACGATGGTACCGCCGGTCAGGTAGTACCGGCAGACTTGTTCCAGTTCGATGACGGCGTTCATCGCATGCCTCCTCCCGGGGGCGGACCGCCCGCGCCCATGCCGGTCATGTTGGAGAGGATGCTGGTACTGGCCGAGGCTGTCTTGGAGACGACGAGCTCGTCTCCTTCGTTGAGGTCACCCTTGGTCAGCTGGCAGATTCCCTCTCCCAGGTACTTGACGGTGACCTCGAGCTGCTCGGTCGATCCATCGCTGTTCTGACGGGTCACATAGGTCACTCCCCTGCGGCTGGTGACCGCGTTCTGTGGCAGGAGGATCATCTCGGTCTCGCCCTTTTCCGTCATCGTCCCGCTGAAGGTGTAGCCCGGGTAGATGCCCTCCGGCGGATCCTCGATGGTCAGCTCGACGTTCTTCACGCCAATGCCCTCGTCGGTGTACTCCCCAAGGGTCGGCACGTAGGAGACCACCGCATCGACATCCTGCCCCGGCAGCGCGTCAAAGCTCAAGGTGGCGTGCATGCCTTCCTTGACGTGCA
Organism: uncultured bacterium; assembly: GCA_905215015.1. Classification (GTDB taxonomy): domain Bacteria; phylum Spirochaetota; class Spirochaetia; order Sphaerochaetales; family Sphaerochaetaceae; genus RUG023. The sequence continues at coordinate 2,023 of CAJMOS010000014.1, forward strand.
TCATGTCGATCTCGTCGATTTCCACCGTTGCCTTCAGGCTGGAATCGTCAATGATGGTCATCGCGTCATCGCCAGCCTCTCCATAGACGCCTAGCTCCAAATCGTTCGAGGCGACCACTCCGTCAAAGTTGGCGGTAAGCCTGGTGAAGTCCAGCTTTGCCTCGGCGGCCTTGAGTTGCAGCTCGAGCAGCTCGACACTGCGCTGGTTTCCGGTAAGCCGTGCCTCCTCGAGCTGGTTCTCGTAGGATTTCACCGTCGCCTGCTGGCTGGAATCGTCGATTGTTGCCAGCACGTCGCCTTTCTTGACCCGGTCTCCCTCGTCCTTGTTGATTGAGGTGACGACACCGTCGACACGGAAGGTCAGCTTCTGGGTCTGCCCGGCCTCGACGTAACCGGAGAGGTCGATTGTCGTGGTGTAGACCCCTTTGGTCACCTTCGCGGTGGTGGTCGCGGTCTTTGCGGAGGAGTCCTCGTTGTTGGCCGGAACCCTTCGGACGTGCCATGCGTAGCCGCCGACGGCGGCAATGATGATGACGAGGAAGACGGCGGCCTTCACTCTTCCCGAGCGTTTGCACTTTTTCTCCGCTGCCTCAATCAGCATGCGGGCGGTTTCCTTATCGGTGCTTTCCATATGGTTTCTTCCTTTTTTCCTCAATAGGAGAGCAATGCCGCACGGCTCTGCAGCGTGCGGCCTGTGGCGAGCAGGCCCATCATGATCCACGTATCCAAGTCCACATCAAGCTGTGCGTCCGCCAGCTCGTCCTCGGTAGCGAGACCTGAGGCATAGAGCTGGTTTTTCTGGTCGAGCAACGCCACGTGGTAGGCGGCTTGTGCCTTCTGGGTCTCGATGGAGCATTGCCAGTCAAGGATGTCGTTCTCCAGGTCGGCAACATCCGACAGGTAGTCCTCATAGGCCTTGGCATAACTGCTCTGCGCGGAGGAGACATCGTTCATCAGCTCCCGAAGCTTCAGCTCGTTGCTCTTGGTAATGGCGCTGGTGCCGCTGGACCAAGAGCCGGCAACCGTGACATAGGGACTCCAGACCGAGCTGTAGGATGCGTTGTCGATATATGTGGCGCCCACCGAAGCGGAAAACTTGATTGCCGAGTTGGCGTTCTCTGCATAGGAGACACCCGCCTCCAGCGAGCCGGTACTACTTTTCTGTCCGTCGTCATAGGCTTTTCCCTGATCGGCGCTTCCATAGGCGGTAACCGCGCGGCCGCCTTTCTGGGCAAGCACCTCGTCCTCCAGTTCCTGACGGGCTATGTCAAGCGAGAGCTTGGCGAGTTTTACCGTGGTGTTGCCATCGGTGTTCTGCGAAAAGGCAATCGGGGTATCGGGAATCTCCAGCGTGGCGTCCCAAATATGCCCCGTTTCCGTCTCGAACCGGTCGGACAGGGTGGCAAGCACCGCCTGCACGCTCTTCAGTGTCGCCTGTGCGGCGACAATCTGGCTTTCTGCCTGCCGCCATGCGGCGCTTCCTTCCGCATAGGTGCGCATGGCAAGCGCGTTCTTCTCGTCCCGCTGGAGATCGGACAGGTTCTTTGTGGCGGACAAGACCGACTGCTCGGCACTCGCAAGCGAGCTGATCCGGGAAAGAAGAGTCTGCTCAAAGGAACGATAGGTCGATGCGTAGGTAAAAAGGGCGCTAGCCTGGTCGTAGGCTTCCCGCAACATGGTCAGGTCGTCACCAACGTCGTCCAGCATGAAGGTATGGCTCACCGAGAGGCCTGTGTTCTCCGTCCTTGTGTCGTAGGATCCGTTCCAACCGGCGTCGCCGGTGACGGCGATGGTCGTCGTGTCATCCGACCCTTTGTACGGGATTGTCATCGAGGCGCTCGCTCCGGAGATGGTGTAGTACATCTCCTTCGCCTCGCCGTCATATTCGGCCTTCAGGGTTCCCGAGGCAAGAGCATATCCGATGGCATCCTCTCTTCCCAGCACGGAAAGGGCGTAGGAGATGTCGCTGTTGGCCAGGGTCTCCTCGGCTATCGCCATCTGCCTGCTCCGGGCCGTCGCGTCGACAAGCAGTTCCTCGAAAGTCAGCGCATGAAGCGGAACCACAGTAAGGCAACATGCCATCACTACCGCTGATGTATGCATGAGGACTCTTCCTCCTTCTGGCTCCCATTCTGAAGAACCAACTCGAAACATTTATGACCCTAAGGCGGAAAATCTTGAAAATGGATGAAGAATCGTGAAGCTATCGATTGGTTTTCCATTTTGAAGTGGAAAGACAAGCTTTGACAGGTCCGCCACCAGACAATGGAAACTGCTGTCTCAGTTGGTGGGCGGCCATGACACATCGCCACAACGACAGCCGTATCACAAAATCAGTTGCCTGTGCCAACGATATGACAGATTGTTTTATTCTTGAAAATCTTGCTTCCCTTGGGGAAAACCTGTTCGATAAGGAAGAAAATGCTCAAATGGACAGGCTTTCCCACTCAGATCAATACGTGTAATCTGAAGGGGCTGGTCCTTCGAAGTCATCGATACGCGGACTTTTGCAGGTCCTTTTATTCACAAGAGCATTTACTGGCTTGGGCACGCGATAGCAATGAACAAATAGAGGATCATGAGTCTTTTCCATCCAATCGTCCAGTCGTATCGACAAATCATCATAGACGTCTCCATAATCCGCGTTGCCTACAAGATTTTCTCGCTCCAAAGGATCAAGGTACAAGTCAAAAAGGTATTCTCGCTGCCTTCGCAAGCGTGGATATCCATGCTGATAGAGAAAATTCTTACTCAAAGATTCATCTACATTTGCAGGCACGTCGGAAAGATGATAATCATAATTGCGGATGAGCTTATAACGCTCTGTGCGGATACATCGTTTCGGTTCATAGGCAGCATGATATGTCACCTCTGCAAAAATCTCATTCCGAACTCTATTCGTTTTTTTCTCCAACAAGGGCATCAGGCTGTTTCCTTCAAGCCAGTCTGGTCTTGCAACGCCTAAGTAATCACAGAATGTTGGGAAAAGATCATAATGACTGACCAAAGCATCTGACACTTCACCTTTCGATGGGTTGTCCGGAAAAGCAATCATCATAAACACTCCGATTCCATTGTCATATAAAGTACATTTCATCCGAGGGAAAGCAATGCCATGATCAGTAGTGAAAACAATCATCGTGGAATCTAAAAGATTCCTATCTCTCAGAACTCCAACCAGCTTTTCAAGGCACTTGTCAACAACTTGCACGGAAGCACAAAAATCTGCCATATCTTGGCGTGTTTCAGGACAATCATACATAACTTCCGGAGCTCTGACATAGTTAGAGGTTTCCTTTGATTCCGATTTGGGATATTCGCGGTGAGTATTGAAAAGTCCAAAATTCAGAAAAAAAGGTCGGGAATCATGCCTAGCCTCCAGATAATCACAAATGGAATCAGTATTCGCGTAATCCCAATCCGCCATGCTTTGTTCGGTATGACCCATGGAAATGTTTTGACTTCCAACAACCGTCTCATACCCAATCAGGTGGTAATCTGGCGCCACATGTTGTACGCCACATAAGATTGTTTCAAACCCAAAACGCCGAAGGTATTGAGCAAGATGTCTTCCATAATCCCGCAACTTCCATCCTCTATGCGCCAATCCCTGCATGCCATTTTCATGAGGAGAATAGCCTGTTAAAAGGCCAGAACGACTTGGCGAACAGGTAGGACCAGCTGAAAAGCATTGTCTGAATGTCGTACATTCATGTGCAATTTTTTCCATAAAAGGTGTCGGCACCTTATACCCATAGGGACTGATATGCCTGCCAGTATCATGCGTTTCTACAATGATTAGATTCTTTTTTTTCATTATTTAATCCATAGAACCTTAGCAGTAGCGGTTCAAAAGTAAATCTGCTTCGTTAAGGGGTTTATCCTTGAGGGCAGCCTCGATATGAGTGGCCAATAATTCGATACCTGACAGTTTTAGTTTTCTAAAAGCCAAGGGAAGATAAGAAGTACCATAGGGTTTGATTACAATAATCTTCTTTTTTTCTTGCTTTGCACGATAAAGCTCCTCCTCCATAGGAACAGCATTATGTTTGCTCAGAAACACACCAGCATTAAACAAACAAATATCTGCATCTTCCAAAGAGGAAAGAAGGAAACCATTCTCTTCTATCACTTTCTTGGTAAAAATATAGTCAAGATTATCTTTATCCAGATCACACAAGTAGACTTTTTCCATCAGAGATTATCCTCCTCCGGCAAGATGAACGAATCATCTGTTTTCCGTAACCACTCTTTAAGAATTCCCCATAATTCGTGTCGCTTTGCCTTATGTTCGAAACTATTCACAAGATTAATCTGTTCAAAAGGATCGTTATTGAGATTGTAAAGCATCCATTCGGATCCTTCATAACAAACATATTTCCATCCATCTCTCGTAACGACCCCACGCCACGCCTTGTCACACCCTTCACGAGGGATGATTGCTTTAATTTCCATGGAAGTTGGTTCGTCAGGTTTCCTTTGTACAGAAGACAGGCAATCACCGCCAGCCACATAGCGATAGTGGGAATAATCATATCCATTAAGCCAAGAAGGTTTCCTGATACCACAAAGCCCCAATGTCGTTGCAGCAATATCATATTCCGATATTAGTGCATCAGATCTTCCACTCTTGAACCCGAAATACCGGGCCGCAGCACTTCCAATAATAAAGGGAATGCGAATGGACTCTTCGTAAGGCACGACTTTTCCGTTAAGTCCATGAGACCCCATCATGTCACCATGATCACTAAAAAACATGATTTGTGTACTGGTATCAAGGTTTAGCTCGCATAAAACATCCATGACACGGCCGAGGTTTTCATCAAGGTTCTCTATCATGGAATAATAACGGGCCAGTTCCAGCTTGTACTGTTTTTCTCGCTCTCCTCCTCGAGGTACATTGTCACGCAATTTGATGTCTGCCCACTGGTAATTCACCCTATTTCTTGCAGGCGAAGGATGAGGAACATGTGGAGGCTGTACCGAGAGTACAGCAAAGAAAGGACCTTCTTTCTTGTTTCTGAGATATTTCAGCAATAAATTGGTCAGTATGTCGGTTTCATAACCTTGCAATCGGTATTGAGATATCTCTCCATCGGGAGTATGCCCATGTACATAGGTGTTCCATTGCATGTTATTATTCTCGTAACCAATCCAAGTCTTGAATCCCCCCCTTCGCTCCCTTGGAACAATATGCATCACAGGATTGTCTCGGGCACCATCAATATGCCACTTTCCAAAATAGGCAGTATCATAGCCATTTTCATTGAATACATCAGCAACTGTCTTAAATCCATCAGGAGACCGGTATTGGTGTCCTGGCATGCATTGCTGTGAATCAAGTCCGGATAACATGGTGGCTCGGAATGGACAGCAAAGAGGATAAGATGACACAGCATGATTAAAAGTCACTCCATTCAAGGCAAGATTGTCAATGTTTGGCGTACGTACATTTGGATCAAAAGAGCAGGATAAGGCTTGAGCACGTAGCTGATCTGCAATAATCCAGATTACATTTTGGCGTGGCAAGGGATTTTCTTGGGGTGCTCCCATTGCCGTATTTTTGTCAAAAAGATATTTGCTTTGATATTCATGCATGGAAGCCTGCTTTGCGTTTTTCATTCCTTCACCCCTCCTGCCGTAAGACCCTTCACTAAGTATTTTTGCAAGAACAAGAAAACGATAATAACTGGTAAAGTCACCGTAACGGCAGCCGCCATCATTTCATTCCAATAGACAATCTCTGCGGCAGAATAAGTTCTCAAACCAACGGACACGGTCCTAGTCATGTCATTTGTGAGAACACTAGCAAACAGAAGCTCTTCCCATCCGACGAAGAATGAGTAAATGGCTACCGCAATGATTCCAGGACGAGCTACAGGATAGATGATTGCGAAAAGCGTTTTCATATATCCGCAACCATCAATATAGGCCGCCTCCTCCAGTTCTCTGGGAATGGAATGGTAATAACTTTTCATCATCCAGATGGAGAAAGGAAGAGAAAAAGTCATATAGGTCAGGATTAGACCTTTGTATGTGCCAACCAACTTGATTCCAATAGCTTTGTAGGACAATGTAAATAAAAGATAAAGGGGGAGAAGGAAAAGGATGCCAGGCAACATCTGGGCAAAAATCAACATATTCCCAAACAACTTTTTTCCACAAAACGGGAATCTATCCATAATATAGCCCGTAATGATGGCGATGGTAACGGAAAGGAACGTAGAAATACCAACAATTACTATGGAATTTTTAATGTAGCGGAGCAACGGAACAGTTTTCCACATTCTCTTGTAAGTACTGAAATCGAAGCTCTTTGGGATCAATGAACCTTCAATAATCTGGATGTTCTCCAAAGGTTTGATGGAAGCGGTGACCATCGTATAGAGTGGACAAAACACATAGAGAGTCAAGAATGTAAGACTGAAAACAAAGAAAATATCCCAGAAGACTTTTTTCATGGTAACTCTTTTCTTTTGCATCGCTAATCCTCCTGAAGCCTCAATACTGTGTTGAGGACCCATGAAAAGAAGAAAATTATGGCAACCCAGATGATTGCGTTAGCCGATGCAACCCCAAAATTGAAATTGCTAAAAGCCTGTTTGTATACATTGACACTCATCACATTGACGCTTGCAGGTGGATTTTCACTAAGCATGACAAAGGTAGTCTCAAACTCGTTGAAAATCTTCATTCCATTAACAACAATCAAAGTGGTCAGAATCGGTTTCAGTTCCGGAATGGTAATCACTCTAAATTTCGTAAATGCACTAGCCCCATCAATCGTTGCAGCCTCGTATAGACTGCTTGGTATGGTCTGCAGTCCTGCAAGAATCATAATAAAATGGAAAGACCATCCTCTCCATACCTGTGCAGCAATAACTGCATAAATCGCATTGTCTCCGACAAGCCAAAAAGGCTTTTCTGAGAGAATTCCCAAAACATCAACTAACAAATAGTTGACGAGCCCCCATTCTTTTTGAAACATGAATTTCCATGCAATGGCAGAAATAAAACTTGGAACAGCATATGGAAGCATGAAAATAACACGGAAAATGCCTCTTCCTTTGAAGTCTCTGTTGAGCAGAAGCGCTCCCCAGAAGCCCAAAAGAAAATGGAAAATCTTTGCGATGACCCCATACTTCAATGTCACTCCGGCAGAATGCCAAAACTGTTGGTTCAACGTATTCCCAGGCTTGAGAAATTTGGCAAAGTTGGAAAACCCCACGAAAGAAGCGCTTGTCCAATTTGCCATCGTTCTCAGCCCAACGTCTTTCATGGAAACCAAAACACCAATAGCAAGTGGAGTGATATGAATAAACAACTCCATCATCAGAGCAGGAAAAATCATTCCATAAATAAATATTTTCCTTCGGTTATGTTGATTTATCGACATTTAAAAGTCTCCTATCTCCAACAAGTCGGCACCATATAGGATGCATCTCCGAGAAAGGCCATGTTCTTTTCCAATGTTTTCGAAACGAGAAAGGACTGGCTCTGCATCATCGAAGAACCCGATGATGCAGAAATCCTTTCATGACTTAAGAACACACTGTATCTCGATTAATATCCTGCGAGTCTCTTGTTCTCACGGACCTTCGCATCAAGAGACTCAAGCTCCTTAGCAATGAACTCATCGGTGAGCGTTCCCTTCGCCGCAGCGAACATTACGTTCTGGACAGCAAGAGAAGAATCATTGATTGATGGCAAGAAGTAGGGAACCATTGGCATCGGAACACTTGCATGGTCCAAGACAGCAACTTCTGCGGCTGTCTGTTTGTCAAGCTCTCGTCCAGCATAAACAGCCCGTACTGAGCCAATGATATTGAATGATTCCGCTATTTCTCTGTTAATTTCTGGCCTGCTGACGTAAGCCAAAAAAGCAAGACACTCTTCCTCGTGTTTTGTGGCACCAAAAATCCCAATATCAGATCCGCCAGTATGGCTCGTACATCTGATTCCCGTTGTTTTCCCTGGCAAGATATAGGGTAGTTCGCAAATACCGAATTTACCCGCAATGGAAGAATGATTAAGCGTGGTAATCGTTTCATTGTCGACAGTACAACTAGCAAGTTGTCCATTGATGAATGCGTTCACCATCTCATCCTGAGACCATTCAGCACAAACTGCAGGGGTAATTTTGTATGTGGCAATACAGTCACCGATGAAACGGAGAGTAGCGGCACCGGCCGGAGAGTTGAAACCAGGCACACCGTCCGCATCAAGAAGTTGTCCACCATGTTGAACAAATCGATTGAAAAACATTTTAAAACTCTGTGTGGGCTTGCCGAACATGCCAAGACCATACACATCAGGATTTCCATCACCGTTGACATCTTTCGTCAACTGCTGAGCTTCCTTAATAAAGGTGTCCCAATCTGCTGGAATGGAGTCAACCCCGATGTTTTGGAACATTTCCTTGTTATATACCATAACGGTGGTTCCCACATTGAGAGGAATAGCGACAGGATCTTCTCCTTCGACACCAATGACAGCATCGTAATAATTGTCCCAAGCCCCAATTTTCTTCATTCGCTCAGGAGTAAGAGAAAGCAAAGCCCCTGTCGGTGCAAGCTGGACAGACATATTGTTTCCACATCCAATCAAATCAGGTCCATCCCCACTTGTAATGGCTGTTGTTGCTTTCTTTGTGATATCACTCCACGGAAGAATTTCTACATCAACCTTGACCCCTGTCTCTGATGTAAACCCCTCAATCACTTTGTTCCAAACACCTAAAGAAAATTCCGTGTTGGAAAGAGGTGCAGCCCAGTACTTCAAGGTGACTTCTTTTCCCGTAGATTGCGTCCCTTCTTTTTCTCCTTGTGCAAACAATATCCCCGCACAAGATACTCCGATGAGGATACAAGCAGCAAAGCGCTTCATTTCCGGCCTCCTTTTTCTCATTTTGATTTTAATTATTGCATATTTTCCTTTCCAGTCAATGTAATTCTTGTATTCTTTAGCATTTTTACGAATGACTATTGATTTTTGTTCTCATTTTGATATTATTAAACAAAAACAAATGGGTAAGAAAGAATGGATTTTGTAAAATTGCAGGATAGAGAAAAGGAACTCTTGCTAGCCATAATGAAGCATACCCAGATAACTCGGAAACAACTGGCCAGCCTCCTCCACATGACAAATGCCACTCTGTGTCGAACAGTTGATTCTTTCAGATCAGAAGGAATCCTTATCACGAGAAAAGATGAGAAAAATGTTGTCATTGGTCGTCCGAGCGACTTAGTCCAGTTCAACAAAGAATACGGTTATTTCTTTTCCATTTGTATTAGACGTTTTGCTTATCGTACAGCTCTTATTGACTTCGGGTTCCATATCATTGATACTCAAACATTTTCCTGTGACGCAAACTCTTCCGCCATTGAAATACGAGAGACCTGCTGGAACAGTTTGCAGCACATGATGAGAACACACAATGTTCAAGAATCAAAGATTATCGGAATTACCCTCGCCTCCTTTAGTTCCAGGAAGATGGTTTCACCCCATCCCGGTTTCTCTTGGGTAGGGGTTCCCGACATCCGTAATTTTTTCCAAGAACGATTCGGGTGTACTGTTTTTTGGGGTCATGCGGCTATTGCCGCTTCGTGTGCAAAGTACTATGGCACCTATTTCCCAGATTATAAAAACCTTGCATATATTATTCTGGATGAAGGCATTGGCATTGGATATATTATTGACAAGAAGATTGCTAGGACTTCCATGCGAAACGTTAATGCACTAGGTCATATGATTGTTGATATCAATGGACCCAAATGTTATTGTGGACAATATGGATGTCTCGAAGCAATTGTCAACGACTTTGCAATCACAAAACGTGCCCAAAACGCATTGAAACTCAAGCAAACAGGATTGCTTTTTCCAAAAATTGACTCACTTACCATTGAAGATATCACGGAAGCTGCTGAAAAAGGAGATTCCATTGCTTGCCAAGAATTAGAGTATTCAGCTTCCGTGCTTTCTGTGGGAATTGAGAATTTTTTGCGTATATTTCGGCTTGAGGTTATCATTATTAGTGGCAAGTTGGTAAAAGGTTCTTCGTTCTTCTTTTCGACTCTAAAAAAGAGGCTTCTGCTTCATCACCCAAACCTAGTCGTAAAAACAGATGATGCAGAATGGGAGAACACGCTGAAAGGATCAGCAATTTGGTATATGAATGAACTCTTGAGCCTTACTCCCCTTCCAGAACTTCTCTAGGCGTATTCATAACGGTTGTTACGTTTCATGCAACAAGACACCATAAAAATTTTTCACGACCGTCTTCCCCAACTAGGCGTAATTGCGTTGATCCAAATGGTTTGCATATTGTTTTGTAGAAGCACCTAAAAGAAATTTGGTTCAAACCAGCATTTTGTGGGATACTCAAGTCGGAATCTTGTCGAGAACGACCACCTCTTTATCACTTCGGATCGTGCAAAGGTGCGGTTTGTTATCATTGCCTACAAATGAACGAACAGTATCCCCTTTTTATATCTCTATGGTTCCTTGTGTTTCCACTTCATCCCACAAAAATTCGTATAGAGCCCCCAACAAAAGACAGTCAACCAAGTTTCTCGTAGAATCCAATCTCAAATTTCCAAAGCATTCCTTAATTTCATGTATGGAACCATACGATGGTTTCTCCACTTCTCCGCCTTCGCATCGTTCCTTAATGGCATCAGCATCAGGTTGTGTATCTACAGCAACACTTACTTAGTGCAAATCTCTTGCCAGTACGTCCTGCCTTATGGCTCCATACGGGAAAATACAGAATTCTTCTTAGAAAAACATTTTCTTTTTCTCCGGGTTTCCATTACGGTAGGCGATAGGCAAAGGTTTTGCGCTTTTCGCGCGGTTCGGTATACTGGTGGCAGGCAAAGGAAAAGCAACTATGGAAGATACTCGCGTAGCAAGGACAAGAAAGGCTCTTCAGGGAGCTTGCATGAAACTTCTTTCCAAGAAGGAACTCGACGACATCACGGTGACCGAGCTCTGCAGGACCGCAGGCGTCGACCGAAAGACCTTCTACCACCACTACAAGTCAATTGCCGATATACCCGAAGAGATCGAACGCCAGGTCATCTCCGATATCCAGCAGGTCTTCGACCAGGCGACAAGGCCGCTGGATATCCCCTTCCTCTTCAACCAACTGCTCCAGTGCCTGGAGTCATGCATTCCTTTCCCTGAGTTGCTTTTCACCAAGGCCGCGACCAGACAGTTCGGCCAGCACCTCGGTTCCAGCATGTTCGCCCTGCTCAAAGACCGGTTTGTCTCCGAGACCAAGCTTGACCCGGTCACCTTCACCATCAGGGCCAGGTATATCACCGGCGGGGTGGTTGCCGTCTATCTCGAATGGTTTCGTGGCGGCAAGACGATTCCCCGCCACCAGCTGGCGAACCAGATGGGCGAGCTGGTGGAACGGGAGTGCAAGCAGCTGCTGATGGCCTGAAGGACCATTTCCCACGGCAGGCGCCCAATCCCCAGAACAGGAAAAAGAGCAGGATGTCGGTGACGACAATACACGCGCCAGTGGGCACCGCATGCAGAAAAGAGAAGACCAGTCCGATCAGGAATCCTGTCACACCGATACCTCCTGCCAGCAGGACAGTAGTCCAGAAGCGCCTTGTCACCCGCATGGCGGAAAGCGAGGGAAAGACGATCAGGCAGGAAATCAACAAGGACCCCATCATCCGCATCCCGAGCACCACGGTCACCGCCGCGAGCACGGCGAGCACCATCTCATACCGCTTCACGTCGACCCCGACCGCCTGGGCGAACTGCTCGTCAAAGGTGACCGCAAAAATCCGGTGGTAGAAAAGCACATACAGAAGCAGCACCACAAGCGCGAGAACAAGGGAAATCCACATGTCGCTCTGCTTCATGGCCAAGATACTGCCGAAAAGATAGTTGTCGACCTCTGTATTCATGCCCCTGCTCAGCGACACCACCATCACTCCGACTGCAAGCGAACCGCTACAGACCATCGCCAGAACAGCGTCCCCCTTGATTGCCGCACTCTCCTTGACCTGTAAAAGGACAAAAGCGGTCAGGACACAGACCGGGATGGCAAGCGAGAGCGGAGCGATTCCCAACGGGTATGCGATGGCAAGGGCGGCAAACCCGACGTGGGAAAGGCCGTCCCCAATCATGGCGTAGCGCTTGAGCACCAGACTGGAGCCGAGGAGCGAGGCGCAGAGGGATACCAGGATGCCGACGATGAAGGCGCGAACCAGGAAGGAATACGAGAGCATTTCCCGAAGCATGCTCATGCCCGACCTCCTTCGAGATAGGCCTTCCCCATGGGAGAGGCCTGATACTCCCGGGTGCTTCCGAAGAACCTTCCGTTCCGGGCGAGGTGAAGGATGTGGTCGGATTCGGCGACGGCGCTTTGGATGTCATGCGAGACCATCAGGATGGTCATGTGGCGTTCCCCATGCAACATGCGGATGGCCTGGTACAGAGTCCTGGTGGCGATCGGGTCGAGCCCGGTCACCGGCTCGTCCAACAGCAAGACCTTGCGTGCCGCGCAGAGGGCGCGGGCAAGAAGCACCCGTTGCTGCTGTCCCCCGGAGAGCTCGCGATAACAATGGTCCCGGAGCGGGGTGATGCCAAGCAGGTCCATCTGCACTTCCGCCCTCCTGCGCTGTTCCTTCGAGTACCAGATCCGCCATCCCAAGTGGTTCAGGCAACCGGACAGCACCACCTCGCCCACGCTGGCGGGAAAGTTCCGCTGTACCGCCGTCTGCTGGGGAAGGTAGCCGATTTCATCTTCCCGAAGCCCTTCCCCGAAACGGATTGTCCCGCGGGAGGGGGCTTTCAGATGCAGGAGCCCCCGGACGAGCGTGCTCTTGCCGACCCCGTTCTCGCCTACGATGGCGAGATACCAGCCGGCATCCACGTGGAACGACACATCATCCACCACGGTCTCCCCCTCGTAGGCAAAGGAAAGGTGGTCGCAGACAATCAGGCTCATCAGTCCAGCGCCTCTCTCAGCGCGGCGACATTCCCTTCCATCAGGCTCACATAGCTGGCCCCGCTTTGGAAATCGCTGTCGCTCACATTGTGGACCGCATGCAGCAGCATCGGCTTGGCCCCGGTCGCCTCGGCAATCGAATCCGCCATCTGCTCATTGGACAGCTCGATGTGGAAGATGACGGGAATCCCTTCCTCCACCACTTTCCTGGTCAGGAACACCACGGTCTTCGCCGACGGCTCGACTCTGGTGGAGCACCCTGGAAAGGCGGCGTGATAGGTCAGCCCGAACTCGTCGCAGAAGTAGCGGAACGGGAAGCGGTCGGCGACTATGATCTCCCTGCGTTTTCCTTCGGCGACGACCTTGCGGAGATCGTCATCCACCTTCTGGATCCGGGCGACAAGGGAAGCGGCATTCCGCTGGTACGTCTGGGCATGTTCCGGATCCAGGGACACAATCACGTCGGCGAGGTTCCTCACAATCGTCATGGCGTTGGCAGGCGATGTCCAGACATGCTCGTCAGCCTCCCCTTCCCCTTCATCGTCCTCCTCGCTTTCCATGCCTTCGACCAGCTCCTCCCTAACGGTCTGGACCTGGTCCATCAGCTTGAAAAGCGCCATATGGGACTGGTCCATCGAAGAGAGGATGTCACCGACCCACTCGTCGGAATCCCCTCCGACGAAGACAAACAAGTCGCAGTTCTGTATGGAGATGATGTCATTCGGAGAGGGTTCATAGCTGTGGCTTTCCGCTCCCGGCTTGAGCAGCATGAGCACCTCTGCTTCTTGCCCAGCCACCTGGCGGGCGAAGTCATAGCAGGGGAAATTGGTACAGACAATGGAGAGTTTCCGTGGCAAGCCGGCACGGGTTTCCGGAGAACGGGATGACTTGCCTTTCATGCACGAGGAAATGGCAAGAACCGACACAAGGACCACACAAAGGGTGGCCAATACAGATTTACGCATAGTTGACTCCTTGGTTGAAATGAAAACGCACCAGGAGTCTCAGTTGTTCATGCGGACCTTCCGTGAAATGGGTGTCAATAAAGCCAGGACCTGCCAGCGAAACGGCAGAAGGACCGCGGCAAGCAACAAGGGAAACGCGAAGGCAGCGACAAAGGGGGATGTACCCCCGCCAGCCATGCGGAGCGTCTGTCCGCACTGCTCCATGACCAGGCAGATGGTGCAATGGTCCCCGGTGCATGGATGGTCGGCCTCCACGGCGAGAAAGAGCACAGCTCCAAGGAGGGAAAGCAACAGGAAAAGCAGACACAGACGGCCAAAGACCAGGGAACGATGCTTCAAGCCTCGGGTTCTCACCGCTTCTTACCCTCCCGTTCTTCCAGACATTTCCCGCAGAGGCCGTAGAGGACGGTACGGTGGAGGTCAATCTGGTAGTGGTGCTTCTCCAGCAGGTGACGTTCCATATGCTCCACCTCGTCACAGTGGATATGGAACAGGGTCCCGCACTTGACGCAACGGCAATGGAAATCCCCGTCGGCTCCATCCTGGAGGTAGGAAAAACACGCTGGAGAGCCGATACCTGTAAGGAATTTGGTGACCAGCCCCTCTCCGGTCAGCTTTTCCAACTGGCGGTAGATGGTGGTCGTTCCAACCGGCAAGCCCGACCGCTTTAGCTCCTCCTCGAGCTCGGCGACCGTATAGTGGCTTCCGGCATGCGACTTCAGCACTGCGAGAATCTCGCTTCTCTGCCTGGTCTGATACTCGGATTTCCTTGCTGCCATATGCCTACCCTGCCCCACAGGTACACGTATCTTGGGGGAAGCCGGCAGGCTTTGTCAATATGAAAATGATTTTCAAATTATAGAAACCGGTACCATCACATACCAAGCCTTGAACGGGCCCAGCAGATGTCGTTGATGAGAATCCCGTCCACGCCCATGGAAACCCATTTTTTCAAATTATCATCGGAAGTATACCCGACACTCTCCTGCGAGGGCTTGCCCGCCATGACCCAAATTTGTTTTCCGCAAGCATGGATTGCCTCGATGCGGTCCAGCGAAACCCAATCCTCCCAAAGACGTATATAATCGGCACGACTTTTAAGAAAACCTTCCAACTGTTCCAGACGGGGCATAAACGAAAGAACACCGATTGTGTCGTTCTCCGTCTTGATGGTTTCAACATCAGACTCCTGCAGGACTCCAAGCACACACCTGCTTTCCGCATGCCAGAACATAATGTGCTCCACCAAGTCTTTCAAGAGTTCTCCCGAAAACTTGCAATGCAACAGGAGCGGACGCACATCGGGTTCTGACAAAACGTCATCAAGGGAATGGGCAGGATACGACCTGTCGATGACATGCCGATAGGTCATGAACTCGCGAAACGGGACATCCCGGATCAGTTTGTCCACACCGAAAATCCTTTCAGCGCTTGGATCATGGCAAATGACAGGGTTGCCGTCAGATGTATACTGCACATCCATCTCCACCATGTCCGCTCCAAGCGCCAACGAGCGTCGGGCGGACGCGATACTTTGCTCCGGATATTTGCCCGGACCACAGCGATGGGCAATCAACAAGCACTTCATGGATAGAAATCTCCTTTGCTTCTTCAACGATTCATCTGCAGTTTCGGATCAAGACGATCGCGGAGCCAATCTCCGACCAAAGACACGTCCAGAACAATGAAAACAATCACCATACTGGGAATGATGGAGAGCCACCAGTTGGAAACCAGATAATCCCTTCCATAACTTACGAGCACCCCCAACGAAGCATCCGGAGGCTGTATTCCCAAACCCAGAAAACTCAAAGAACTTTCCAAGAGGATGAACGAACTGAGACGAAGTGTCGCCTCGACAATCAACGTCGAGGAAATATTCGATAGCACATGCTCGAAAAGAATCCTCACATGAGATGCTCCGAGGGAACGGCTGCACTCAATGAAATTCTGCCGTTTCAACTGGAGGATCTGGCCCCGGATCAGTCGCGTGAACGTGGCCCATCCGGTAAAGCCCATGATCAGGGTCATGGTCACCTTGTCTGCACCGAAGATGGCGGAGAAGACGATGGCGATGATGAGGAACGGAATGGACAACCGGGCATCGACGACAAAGGAAATCAGCATATCGACCCAGCCACCATACAGACCGCTCAACACGCCTAGCACCGTTCCGATGACGACGGCTATCATCATTGCGGTGAGACTAATGAGCAAGGAATTTCGGGTACCGTACACAAGGCGGATGAAGAAGTCTCGTCCAAGGCCGTCAGTACCCAAAAAAAATTCCGGCCTTCCGCCCTCCATGAAGGATGGAGGAATCAGCCTTCCCATGATGTTGGTGGCTCCCAAATCAACCGGATACAAGACCGGTGCAAGCATCGTGAAGATGAACAGGGACACGAAAGCAACAATGAGGACAAGAATGGCCAGCGGCACGATTCTTTGGTTTCTTCTCATACCATACCCCTCTATGCGTCATCCCGAATGCGAGGATCTAGAAGCGAATAACTCAAATCGACCAACATATTCATAACGGTTACCGCAACAGCGATGAGCATCACTCCATAGATAATGATGGGGTAATCTCTCATGCGAGCCCCGTTAATCAGCAACGAGCCAACACCTGGCCAGCTGAACACCGTCTCGACGACTACGGAACCACCGATCAGGGAACCAAGTTGCAAGCCAATGACTGTGATGACTGGAATCATCGCATTGCGTAACGCATGCTTTAGCAGAACGATTTTCTCATCCACTCCTTTAGCCCTCGCACATTCAAGGTAGTCCTGCCTCAGCACGTCCAAAAGAGAGGATCGGGTAAGTCGGGCTATGTTGGCCATTGGAGCCACACACATGGCAATGGCCGGCATGATGTAGGAATTCAACGATTTGTCTCCCCCGCTCGGCAACAGACGCAACCGGTAGCTGAAGAAAAAAACCAAGAGTATTCCCAACACGAAATTGGGGATGGTCGACCCTGCTACAGACAGCATGATGGTCACCCTATCAAATGCCGAATTCCGCTTGACCGCCGCAATGACCCCCAACGTCACACCCACGAAAATGGCTATGGCAAAAGAGAGCAATCCAAGCCTCAAGGTGGCGCCAATCCGCTCAGCATACAGCTCGTTGGCGGGACGCATGTAGTTGTAGCTACGCCCGGCATTTCCGGTAAACAAACTCTCCATGACATCGAGGTATTGTTTCGACAAAGGCTGGTCCAGACCTAGGCTCTCCTGCATCTCAATCCGTTGCTGCTCTGTCGCATCATCGGGAAGAATCCATTGCGTCGGATCACCCGACAACCGGGTAAAGATGAACACAAGCGTGAGGATGAACCAAATAGTCAATATGGCACGGAAGAGCCGTTTCAAGACATATTTCAACATGTTTCGCCTCCTTGGCCACCGTACAGGTGACAAGCAACGAAATGGCCGGGGCTGATTTCCTCCAACCTAGGTACGACTTCCGAGCATACCTTGCCTACGTGCTCGCATCTCAATCTGAATGGACACCCGGAAGGAGGATTAATCGGACTTGGCAGTTCCCCTTCGAGCAACTTCATTTCCGTCCTCACCTCTGGATCCGGGACAGGAATCGCCCGAATCAATGCTTTGGTATATGGATGGAGCGTTTCTTGGAAAAGAGCCTTCTTGTCGGCGATTTCGACAATCCTTCCCAAATACATGACGGCAATACGGTCCGACATATGCTTGATTACAGACATGTCATGGGAGATGAACAGATATGTCACAGATCGCTCCCTCTGCAACTCCTTGAACAAGTTGAGGATTTGCGCCTGGATAGATACATCCAACGCCGAGACAGGTTCATCACAGATGATGAAATCCGGATTCAAGACAAATGCACGGGCGATTCCGATCCTTTGCCGTTGTCCACCGGAAAACTCATGCGGATACTTTTTGAGGTCGTCCTCGCTGAATCCAAGCCTCTTGACGAGAGGAAGAACAACCGAGAGCTTCTCTTTCGAAGACATGCTCGTGTGAATACGAAGGGGTTCCTCGATAATGCGGCGCATGTTCATGCGTGGATCTATGGAGGAATAGGGGTCCTGAAACACCATCTGGATTTTCTTCCTCAAATCACCCATGTGCTTTGGATCCATCACCTTGCCCTTGAAGCATATCTTGCCAGCAGTGGGGGTGGTCAAACCAATCAGCAACCTAGCGAGGGTGGTCTTGCCACATCCGGATTCGCCAATGAATCCCAATGTCTCTCCCTGATATACATTGAAAGAGACATCATCGACAGCCTTGACCATTCCCTCCACATGATGGCCCAAAATACCTTTGCTCACAGGGAAATACTTCTTTAAGTCGGTCACCATGACCAGCACATCTTTTTGGGACATCATTCCGTTTCCCCCTTCGGAAACAACCAGCAACGGACATGCCTTCCACCCGAGGACTGTACAAGCGGAGGTTCCGCATTGAAACACATGTCGCATGCCCTATCGCATCTGTCGGCAAACCGGCATCGGGTAACAGGAAAAGAAAACCGAGGAACGGTACCCTTGATTGTGAAAAGCTCCTCTTTCTCATCATCAATGCTTGGAATCGCTTTCAAAAGGCCTTGGGTATACGGATGTTTGGGATCCTTGAAAAGTTGCAAGACCGTCCCCTCCTCAACGACAACTCCCCCATACATGACCATCACACGGTCGCACATCTGGGCGACGATACCCATGTTGTGTGTGATAAGAATCATGCTGGTTCCATATTCCTTGTTGATGTCGCGAATGAGCCTGAGTATCTGGGCCTGGATAGTCACGTCGAGCGCCGTGGTCGGCTCGTCCGCAATGATGATTTCCGGATTGCAGGCCAAGGCAATGGCGATAAGAGCCCGTTGCTGCATACCTCCAGAAAGCTCATGGGGATAATCATTGATCCTCAAATCCGGGGCCGGAATGCCGACGAGCCTCAGCAGTTCCAAACATCTGGCTTTGACTGCCTTGGCATCCATCTTGGTATGGATTTTGAGGACTTCTTCGATTTGGTTACCAATAGTATAAACGGGATTCAGGGACGTAAGAGGATTCTGGAAAATCATGGAGATCTGTTTTCCTCGAATCTTGTTCAACTCCTTGCGGCTCATCTTCAAGAGATTCCTGCCGTGGAACATGGCCATCCCTGCAACTATTTCCGTATTGCTCTTGTCAATCAACCCGATGACTGAACGGGCTACCGTTGATTTCCCGCATCCAGACTCCCCGACAATACCCAGTATCTCCCCTCGGACAAGAGACAAGTCAACGCCATCGACGGCCGGAACAATTCGTTTTCTCGCATAGTAATAGGTTTTCAACCCTTTCACAGATAGCAGTTCTTCCATAATCCCGCCAGCACATACAACGGAGAGACCCCCTACACCCGGAATCTCTCCGTCTACCATCAGATTATTTCGTAGCCCAGAAAGCATCCGCACGGAAATTCAATGTCTGCGAAGCATACGGATGCCAATGCAAGCCATCACGCACACCCCAGTTTTCCGTCGGATAGTACAGCAGAATAGCAGGGGCCTCGTCTCTGAAGATGTCCATCAGTTTCCTAGCTGCCTGTTTTCTTGCCTCCGAATCGATACTTCCAGTCAGCACTGTACCGGCATCGATGAATTCCTTCGGTTTGTTTGCCCATTTCCAATCAGGCAGCGCACCCCACAGCAACCAAAGACCTCCGGCAGGATCCGGGAACCTCATCGAGTTAGACCAGTTCCTAATCATGGTGTTCTTATCTTCTTTTTCCTTGAAAACGACCCTGCAGTTCACGCCGATCTTCTTCCACATATCCACAATGGCTTCAGCAGCCTCGTTTCCAAACGTATAATACCCATTCCGAAGCTCATACGTGACTTCCTGCCCATTGTAGGAAGACTCGGCGAGCAACTGTCTCGCCTTGTCGATGTTGTATTCCTCTTCCGGATAATCCGCAAAATACATGTCGCCAAACTCAGGATACTGATGCCCGTGGGGGACAACAGCCTTGCCTCCCCAGAAAGCATCGACAAGCGCATGGCGGTCGACAGCCAAGGACAAAGCCTGTCGGAATTTTTTGTCATTGACAGGATTCTTTGCAGGATCATCGCCATTGATGTAGAACTCGACGACATGCATGTTCGTAATTGGAAGGCTCACGGCGCTTACGCCCGGATTGGAATCGACCAATGCAACCTGGTCTGCAGGAAGTTGCGTGATGATATCAGCCTCTCCTGTCATCAAAGCGGTAATCCTCGTTGAACTCTCGGGATAGTTCACATACTCGATGGTTTTTACATAAGGTTTCTCCCCCCAGTATGCATCAAACCGCTCAAGAACCGCCTTTTCTGGAGAATAGGAAACCACCTTGAACGGGCCGGTGCCGACCGGTTTCAGGGCAAATTGGTCATCTCCGACTTCCTGGATGTACTTCGATGGCAAAATCCATGCGCCCCAACTTGAAGCAAGGCGAATTTCCAGAAGTGGATCTATGGTCTTTGTGACCACATCACAGGTGTAATCGTCAATGATGTCTACGTGATCGATGGAGGACATCAGGGATGCGGCAAGCGTATTGCCAGGAATATTCTTCTTCAAACGGTCAAACGTGAATTTGACATCGGCTGAAGTGAAATCATCACCATTGTGCCATTTGACACCTTTTCTCAGGTGAAGCTCGACGGTATAGTCGTCGATACGCTTCCAATCCGTCGCCAACATGGGTTTGAGTTTGTAATTGTCATCCTGATCGGCAAAAATCAAAGTATCAAAAATATTGTAGTGAACCCTGATGGTGGCATTTCCGACTTGAATAGTTGGATCCATGGACGGGGGGAGCGAGGCAACACCAATGCGGATTGTATCAACTTCCTTTTTCTCATCCAACGAAGAAGAGGGAGAAGGAATTTCTGAATCATGCACGCCAGCCGGAGCCTGTTCCTTTGCTCCGCCTGCAGTCAATGCTACGGCACACAATGATGCGGCAATAAAACTTATAAGTTTTTTGTTAATTAACATCACGATTTCCTCCTGATTGTTGCCTATATTTTTACGAAAACACGAACAAAACTAGTTGTCAAATATAAAAAATAGATTAATGATATAAGAGAAAATTATAAAAATATGACAATACGCGAACTCCAATATTTCACTGCTGTGTATGAAACAGGAGGAGTTTCCTCCGCGGCGAAGATTCTGCACGTAAGCCAGCCAGCGCTTAGCCAGACAATCCGGAAGATGGAGCAAACCTACGGAATGAGTTTTTTCCTAAAAGGGCAGAGAAAGCCAACCCTTACAGAAGCCGGACGAATCATCTACCATTATGGCAAGAGCATTCTGGATACGAACAGGCTGATGGAAACATCTCTTCGGGATTTGACTAACCCGGAAAAGCAAAAGCTACGAATTGGAATCTCCCCTTTCTACAGCAAGTACTATATCCCTCCCCTTTTGCCACAAATCAGCAAGGCGTTTTCCCAGCTTAAATGTGAGATTGTCGAGGATATTTCCGTGCATCTGGAAAAAATGCTGGTGGAGGGAAAAATAGATTTGTGTTTCGTCCCTCTCGAACCAGAAAATCCTTCCTTATATTACGAAACCCTCTGCATTGAGGAAATTCTTCTCGCCGTACCCAAAAACTATGAGGTGAACGAGAAGGCAATCAAAGGTAAAAACTTGCCATATCTAGACCTAGGCGAGTTGAAACAGCTACCCTTTGTCTCTCTCAAACAAGTCCAGAAAATCAGTGAGCTGACCAACAAGGCGTGCCAGGAGATGGGTTTTTCTCCAAATGTCGTGTATGAAACTTTGGACTGGGACACCGTTGATATTTTGATTGGAAGTGGGCTGGGGGTCGGTTTCGTTCCCGATATCCTTTATAAGAAAAACAGGAAGGACGGCCCAAACTATTATCGGATAGCCAACATCCCCATTACCCGCCATTACGGTGCAGCCTGGGTCAAAGGGAAACCTCCAACACCACTCGCGAGGGAAGTCATCTCTTTGTTCAGGGAAAACCTGTCCAAGTTCCACAATGCTGATTTTCGGAATTCATGATGCAAGGGTTGCCGTCGCCATGAACGGCCCCACCGGTTGCCCACCTCGTGGTCAAGACCGATGGACACCATCCTCTCGCTTGTCGAGAAGAAAAGCATGGTGTTGAAGAACGCAAAGCAGAACACAAGCAAACAAATGCTACCGGCTCAGAACAACACGGAACCTACGACAGGAAGGAGGAAGACTTATTGCCTCATTCGTCAGAGAAGAACCCCATCACCTATTCCCTTTTTGATTCCATTCCAATGACGTACCAAAAGCGGCATGAAGATGCCTCCCTGGACGCTTCTGGCGATAAAGCTTACGTAGCGGCCGGTCTTGGTGTCGTACCAGTCGCTGAAGGGAATGCGGGACGGACTGTCGATGAGGAAGTGGCATAGTCGCCCTGCAAGCTCTTTCTGCAGTTCCTTGTCCGGAGAAAGGGCCGCCACCCACATCGTCCAGTCGCTCTTGGTGTAGTCCTTGCGATTGTCCAAGGGAATTCCCCACTCGTTGAGTTTTCCCTTGTAGGATGCGCTCACAGCCTTGGTTACCGTCTCGGAGAAAAGCGGCCTGGGGAAGATCCGGTTCCAGACCATGTTGTAGAGGAGCGACCAGCTTTCCTTCATGCCATAGGCAAGTACCGTGTGGTCTCCCGCAAAGGCCATTCGCTCCCAACGGGCCGCGTAATCCTTGGCGATGGAGTGGTATTTCCCTCCTTCCTCTCCCGTGGCAAGCAACGAGTAGGACTCGATGCCGAAAATCGCCTTGACGGCGAGGTTCGCGTTGTGTGCCAGGTGGCCGGCGAAGTCATCGGTGCAGAGCTGGGAGCCGGGATCGAGTCCGTGGGCGACCAGATAGTCCGCCCACTGCTTGAGCAGGTCGAGATTGCGGGAGACCAGCGGAGTCATTCCATAGCGAAGCGTCAGCGCCGCGCAGAGGATGAGCATGTTCCCGCATTCCTCGACCGGCATCTGCATGTCGTCATCGTACACGTCGGCCGACGCCGGATAGCGGGCGTAGGGAGGATTGACCAAGGTGGCGGCATCAGGCCGCTTTTCCGTGCTCCACTGGGGATTCCGTCCATAGACTTGCCCGGTAGCGTAGGGGAAACGACCCACGTCATGGGGAGCATATGGCTTGTTCCAGACAGGCTTGCGGGCAAATGCGAACACCGGCTCGAGCATCCCCTTGATGCAATCTCTTCCTTCCAGCAGGAAGAGGGGCACCGAGGGATAGGAGACATCCACGGTGGCGATACAGCCGTTCGAGCTGTTTTCCTTGGACAGGAAGAGCGCTTCCCCTTCCGGACCAAGGGCGATCTGGTGGGCGGCAACCGCCACACGCCAACTTACCGCGCAAAGGCGCGCATAATCGGTGTTGATGGTCGCCTCGGCCTCGCGCTCCACCTTCTCGTCAATCGAGGTACAAAGCGCCTCCACCTCATGACGGCTTGCCAACGCGGCCCCAATCGCCGCCTCCATCGTCGGCCACCTGGTCCGCCAATAGCCGCGGAGCAAGGTCCCGAAATAATCGACCACATACCCTTGGTCGTAGGCGAGGACGCAATGGACTTCTCCCTCAGTGTCCGGACGCAATGCGATTTCCAACGTCCGCTCCAAGCGGTTGAAGGTAATCCGGGCATTGCCACGCTCCGCTCCAAAGAACACCCAACCCCAGTTCACCGTCACCTTGTCCCCGCTCTCGGACAGGGGCGACTGGTTCACCTTCCCCATGCAGCCCCAGCAGGAGCGCCGGTCCTCGGTCACGTACCCGTCGACCTCGTCACCGTCATGGCAGACCACCGTTCCATCGACCTGAAAGACGACTTCCACCGGCTCGTCAGGCAGGCGGGAAAAGGAAACGGAAAGGTAGCTGACCGGCCGGGAAGCGAGCGCAAGGTCGGAAAGGACAAGCGGCGAAAGAAAACTGACGGTGAACGCCATCAATCCATTCTCGAACCCGCATACCGTCCTTGTCGCCGAGATGTCAAGCGTCGTTTGGGAAAGCGGCGTGGCAAGTCCCGGATTTCCAAGAAAGCAGAAACGACTTTCCCCGACATCGACATACCCGCGAAGGTGGCATGGATTTCCACTCCAATGGGTCGTCTCGCCATCGTTGAGATGGTCGTGGGAAGACCAGATGCTGAAATATGGATCGTGAAGCACGAGAGGCACGCTTGCCACTTTTGGAAACCGCATGGACGCTCCTGTTTTCCCTAAAAGTCTTCACTTATCATAGTCGCAGGCAACCAGCCTTGCAAAGCACAAAGCCGCCCATTGCCCAGAATCGGTAATCGGGGGGTAAACGAATCCGTTGCTACCATCATTTGATGCGTCCGGACATCCCGCACTCTCAATTTCATGCATTTTCGGCATTTTTATCTTTTGCCGAATTACAATTAAACAATGTAATCAAACAGGCCGTTTGTCAATTGAAATCCGCAACGGCACCTCCAATCCCGATCCTATGCCGGTAATCCTGTACTGTTTTCCATCAGACAAGCACTATCTTGCCGTCCTTCCCGCCCCATGCGCTTCTTTGTCCTCCAGATGCGCCATGTCCATCCTTGTGGCAAAAATCGGAGAATCAACTTGCAGGACAATTCACACGTGCCCGCAACCGCTTTATCCTGTCGGTGGAGCATGCCCATGGGCGACTTCGTCACCTACGGCCCAGGCGGAAAGACCTCGCATTCCTACGGAAACGTCTACGGCTTCACTACTTTTTTCGAATACGAGTCCCTTGACTTTTGCAAGTATGCACGGTACCGTACGGATTGCTTGCGCGGAGGCAAGTCATTCGTCTCCATCTTGATACGACGTAAATGACAAGCCGGATAAGGCAACAGGCTGCGATGCCCGTGTCTTATCCGGCTTTTTCGTTTGTTTCCAAGACAAGGCATCGGAGGTATCGGCATGGCCCACACAATTGATTTCACCAAAGGAAAGATCGTAGGACCACTCGTCCGTTTCGCGGGACCTGTGCTTCTCGCCATGTTCCTGCAGGCGCTCTATGGGGCTGTCGACCTGCTTGTCGTAGGACATTTCGCGACAAGCGCGGATGTTTCAGGAGTCGCCATCGGCTCCCAGCTGATGACCACCATGACGAACCTGATTGTCAGCTTCGCCATGGGAACGACCGTCTATCTCGGACAGAAGATCGGCGAAGGCGACAAGGAATCTGGTGGCGACATCATCGGTACAAGCATCATCCTCTTCTCTGGGATCGGCGTCATTCTGACCATCGTCGTGCCGCTTGTCTCCGGAAACCTCGCCAGCCTCATGCACGCTCCCGGGGAATCGTTCCTGCAGACGAAGCACTACATCCAGATTTGCGGAGCGGGCGCCATCATGATTGTCGCGTACAATGTGCTGGGAGCCGTGTTCCGGGGTATCGGCGATTCCACGACGCCGCTTGTGACCGTCCTGATTGCCGCCGTAATCAACATCTTCGGCGACCTTCTTCTGGTCAGCAGGTTTGGCTTGGGTAGCGCTGGCGCCGCGCTCGCGACTGTCGTTTCCCAGGCAATCAGCGTCATCGTCTCGTTTTTCCTCATACGAAGACGCCCGCTTCCCTTTTCATTCGGCCCCTGCAGGATTCATTTGCGGAAAGCCATCGCATCAAGAATCGTCCGTTTCGGGGCACCGATCGCCCTGCAGGACTTTCTGGTCAGCGTTTCATTCCTGGTGATCCTTGCCATCGTAAACACCCTCGGCGTCACGGCATCCGCCGGTGTCGGCGTCGCGGAAAAGGTCTGCGCCTTCATCATGCTCGTTCCATCGGCGTTCATGCAGTCGATGTCATCGTTTGTCGCACAGAACAAGGGGGCAGGGAAAATGGACCGGGCAGTCAAAGGAACGAAGTACGCGATCGCGCTCTCGACCTGCATCGGCCTCGGCATGTTCTATCTCGCGGTCTTCCATGGAAACCTCCTCTGCAACATCTTCTCTTCGGACACGGCTGTCACCAAGGCTGCTGCCGAATACCTGAAAGCCTACGGCATCGACTGCCTGTTCACCTGCTTCCTGTTCTGCCTGGTCGGCTTCTACAACGGAATCGGACACACGGGTTTTGTCATGGTGCAGGGAATCCTGAGCGCCTTCCTGGTACGGATTCCTGTCTCGTATGCCATGAGCCGCACGATTGGAAGCCTGTTTTCCATCGGTCTTGCCATTCCCTGCTCGACCATCCTCCAGATCATCCTGTGCGCGGGCTTCTTCCTGTACCTGAAGCAACACGACAGGCGTCCAGCTTGACTCCGAAGCCGGTCAGATGAACAGGTTCACGTCGCTGGAGCTTGCCGCCTGCATGTAGGTGCCCACCCCGCCGACCTCGACACCGTCAAGCAATTCCTCTTTGGTCAGGCCCATGACGTCCATCGACATCTGGCAGGCGATAAAGCGCACTCCCTGCCGCTTCGCATCCTCGTACATGGCCCTCAATTGGGCGACTTGCTTCGCGCGCATGCGCCCATGCATCATCCGTTTGCCCAGTCCGCCCATCTGCATCTTCGAAAGCTTCAGATGGTCCATGTCCTTGGGGAGCATGGCGCCGAACATCTTTTCCACCACACTCTTATGGATGGTCTTTCCTGGCTGCTTCCTCAATACGGAAAGGCCCCAGAAGGTGAAGAACATCACCGCAGGCTTGCCGCTGGCCGCGGCGCCGTTCGCGAGCACGAAGGCGGCGAAGACCTTGTCGAAGTCGTTGGAGAAAACGATGACCGACGCCCCTTTCGCCGTAGCGGGCACATTGCTTCTTGCCACTGGTCCCGCACCCTTGCGGATATGGGCGATGGTCATGCCATCGGCCCTGGCGGAATCAAGCAACGTGTTGCCCGTCATGGAACACCAGGAGACCACGTCATTGGCGAAACCGGGGTCGGTCGCATGGACCTCCAGCACTTCCCCCTCCTTCAGCACGTCCATCTTCCCTTTCAGCGCCACGATGGGACCGGGACAGGACAGCCCGCAGGCATCAAGGACCAGAGGAGAAGGAGCCTCCTTGTCTCTGGGACTTGCCGGTCCTGCGTGCCTCAAGATGGTCTCGTGCATCGCGCTCCATGTCTTGTATCCTCCAGTCATGTTCCACACGTTCGTATAGCCATGCTGGCGGAGAATCCGAAGAGCGATATGGCCCCGCAGCCCGATGGCGCACATCAGGATGACCGGACGGTCGGCCGGAATCTCGCCCATCCGGTCCCGGATCTGGCGATGGGGGATAGGGAGAGCGCCTGGATAGGAACCGAGGGCGACCTCGTCAGGAGTCCGCACATCGACGACGAGGGCATGTTCGTACTCCACCATCCTGTCCGCTTCCTTCCATGTCACCACCTGGTCGAGCCCTTCCAGACAGTTGGTGGCGATGAAACCGAGCATGTTGAGGATGTCCTTCGCCGAACCAAACGGTGGCGCATAGGCTTGTTCGAATGCGGCGAGGTCATAGACCGTCCCGCCCTTGGCGACCAAGGCGGAGAGAACGTCCACATGGGCCACTACCCCGCCGTAGCCGACCATCTGTCCGCCGAGAAGCCGTCCGCTCGGTTTCTCGTAGATGATTTTCCCCGACAGCGGCTTCGCACCGGGATAATAGGAGGCATGGTCCATGCCGTGGGTGATGGCGACGGCATACGCATACCCCATCGCCCCAGCCTGCCGCTCGTTGAGCCCGACACTGCCGGCCTCGAGATCGAACACCTTGGCAATCGAAGCCCCATAGGTACCGGGATACGGCGTGCACGTACCGCTTACCATGCTGTCGGCGCACAGCCTCGCCATCTTGTTGGCCGGTCCTGCAAGCGCCACCGCAACCGGCTTGCCGTCGAACGGCGAGGGGTAGGCGATGGCATCCCCGATCGCGTAGATGTGCGGATCGCTCGTCTGGAAGCGTTCGTTGACCAGGATATACCCACGGCCATCCAGCGCAAGGCCGGCATCCTTTGCCAGCGTACTGTCGGGGCGCACTCCGATGGCGAGGATGACAAAATCGTTGCCTTCCACGTCTCCCCTGCTTGTCCTGACGGTTACAACGCTCCCTTGACGGATGACGGCCTGGACGGATGAAGAAAGATGCAAGTCAATACCGCCATTTACGAGTTCACGATGCACCGACGCCGCCATTTCCGGATCGAGGGTGGTCATGCATTGGTCTGCCGCCTCCACGAGGCTGACCGAGAGGCCCCTCCGGGCCAGGTTCTCCGCCATCTCGATGCCGATGAAACCGCCACCGACCACCGTGGCCCGCCTCGCCCCCGCGATATGCCCGACGACCTTGTCTATGTCGGGGATGGAGCGGATTGTCAGCACTGCTTCGTCGTCCACCCCGGCAATGGGAGGAATAAAGGGCTTGGCTCCCGGACTGAGCACCAGCTCGTCATAGGGATAGGACGACTCGGCACCATCGGCTGCGACCGTAACCAGTTTGTGCTTGGAATCGATACGGGTCACCTTGCTTCCTGTATGGACATCGATGCGGAACACGTCCCTGAACGTCTCCACAGGGGTGACCAGCAGCTTCTTCCGGTCCTGGATGACTCCTCCCGCATAGTACGGCAATCCGCAATTGGCAAAACTCACATACGGGCCCTGTTCGAACAGGATGATGGTGCCCTCTTCGTCACGACGTCTGATGCGGGCGGCTACGCCTGCTCCACCGGCTACCCCTCCGACAACGACATAGGTCTTCTTGCTCATTCGCGCTCCTCCTTGCGGGCTGGAATCATGGATTCGATGTAGGAAGGAAGCGAGACGGAGCCATGATGGACCGCATCCAGCTTCTCCTTTCCTTTGGCGGTCAGCGTTATGCATACGCTCCGCCGGTCACGTGCCGAGACCGTGCGCTCCAGCAGTTCCTGCTTCTCGAGAGCATCGATGAGACGGGTCAGGCGGGAGGGTGAAAGGCGCATCTGGATAGCCAGAGCTCCCGGTTCCCCATATCCGCTCTCCACGGCGCAGAGCACCGACGCCTGCTGGATGGTCAGTCCATATGCGCCGACAAGCTCCGTCTCCACCTGCTGCAAGTCGCTGGTCAATGTACGCAAGGCACAGAAATCGATCATGGTCAGCTCCAAATATTTGCTAATAACAATTATTGCTATTAGCAAGTTATAGCAAAGGCAATTCCCCTGTCAAGGTTTCCTGTATCCTGCGAAGGTGATTTCCTGCTTGTCCACGTCAACCGTGGCATCCACCCCGAAGGGAATGATGCAACGGGGAGTCGCATGTCCGACATTGATGTTCGTGACAATGGGCAGCGCCGGGTCATCGACGACCTCTTGGAGGATCCGTTTGTATTCGTCGGCATACATGCCGTCCTGAGGCTTTCCCGCCAACACCCCGGAAACGACGTGGAAGATTCCTGTCCGCTTGAGCGTCTCGACCATCCGGCGGTATGCAGCGGGAACCGGCTGGTTCTCGCTGGTCTCCAGGAGCAGTATCTTTCCCCTCCAGTCGTCAAGGGCCGGAAACAGGTGGTACCTGCTGCACATCGCTACGGAATCCGCATGCCGCTCGTTGTTGAAGATGTCGAAGAGGGTGTCGATGCAGCCACCCAGGATCTTGCCGTGGAAGACCGGAGAGCCCTGAAGAACCTCGAATCCCTGGTTGGGATGGTGCGGCATGGGCTTGCCTATGCCGGATTCGCTGAAATCCTTCCTTGCCTCATACCATACATCGCTCGGAACAATCCGGGAGATGGTCCCCGTGCGGACCAGTTCCTCGAAGTACCGCCTGGTATAGGGGAGCATCCCGTCGTCCAACTCACATACATCCGGCAGGAACGCCTGTCCATAGAATGAGCCGAGCCCCACCTTGTGCAGCATGAGATGGTTCATGGTCGTGTCCGAGAAACCAAGGAACACCTTCCTGGAGACCGCGCGCTGCAGTTCATCATGGTCAAACAGGTAGGGAAGCATCCGGTACGAATCGACTCCTCCGATGGCGCAGAGAATCATGTCGGTGTCGCTTTGAAAGGCCTCCAGCAAATCCTCGGCCTTCTTTTCCGGGTGCGCCTGGAGATAGGAGACCCCGCTCAGTGCGTGCTTGGCAAAATGCGCATGGATGCCGTATTCCTCCAGCCGGCGGAGGCCGATGCGCACCTCATGCCGGACAAAGGGCTCCCCCACCACCCCGCTGGACAAACTCACAATCGTGATATCCTTGATCATCCGGGTCTCCTGACGAAGAGTGTGGCATAACTTCCCAGAGCAGGCAACACATCATTCTCGCCGGACAACGTATGGGCATGGTTCGGGCATCCGCCCGACAAGAACAAAAAATCACAATATTAAGACAAGAATACACACATTGTGAAGTCCGGTGTCCAGGAATACAATGAGATTAAAAATATTGAGAGGTTTTGTTATGAAGAAAATCATCTGCTCACTTCTTGTGTGCGCGCTGGCTTCTCAGGTTTTTGCCAACGGAACGTCGGAAAAGACGACGGGCACAAGTCCGAACCAGCCGGAAACCGTGACCATCCGCCTTGTCCATTACATGGGAGAACAAGCCAAGCGGGATGCTCTTGCCAAGATGATCGAGGTCTACCAGAAAGACCATCCGAATGTGAAGATCGACGTCGAGACCGTCAACTCTTCCTCCTATCTTGCCTCGTACAAGAACTATATCGCGGCAGGCGACATGCCGGACATCCTTTTTGGAAAGCCCCAGAACCTGACCGAATTCGTCAACGCCGGATATTTCAAGGACCTCGCCAACGAAGACTACATGGCGAACGTGCTCTCCATCCTGAAAGACGAATGCACGGTCAACGGCGATGTATACGGATTCCCCATCGATGCGCAGGTCAAGGGTGTTTTCTACAACAAGAAGATGTTTGCGGATGCCGGCGTACAGGTTCCGGCCACAAAAGACGCATTCTTCCAGGTCTGCGACACCTTCAAGGCAAAAGGCATCTATCCTCTGATCCATCCATACAACTTCATTCATGGCGTGTTCCATGAACTCGACGCGTTTTTCACCCCCGAAGCCGCGGCAACAGGTAACGGCCAGGTATGGATGGACTCCCAGAAAGGGAAGGCCAATCTCGCCGACAACCAGATGATGCATGAGGCGCTCGAAGAGTTCAACAAGCTTGTTTCCTACAAGGATCCCGGTGACACCGCTGTCGACCAGCCCCAGGGCATCCAGAACCTCGCTGCTGGCCAGAGGCCGATGTACATCAACGGCGGCTGGCTGATGGGTGACGTGATGGCCGCCGCACCGAACGGTGATTTCGGTCTTTTCCCGATGCCGTGGTCGAACAATCCAAAGGAGAACAAGCTGTGGGTCGGCATCGATGACTGTTTCATCGTGTCCTCTTCCACGAAGCACCCGCAGGAGGTCCACGACCTGCTCGCGTCGTTCGCCGGACAGGAATCCTCCGAAATCTGGCTTGACACGGCGAAGCTGATGAGCAGCAACACGAAGGTCTCCACCGAGCACGCGAACGGGCTCATCCAGGCGATCAAGGGCTATTTCGACAAGGGCCAGATTGTCTCCAAGAGCCTGGTCCCCGACTACACCAGCGAGTATTCCACCGCATTCAGGACCCAGCTCCAGTACTTCGTGACGCTTGACGATTCCCAGCGCGATGTCGACAAGTTCCTCAAGGATGTCGACAAGGAAATCGCCTCCATCAGACAGTAAGAATCCTTCTCCCACGCCATGCGTGGCGTGGGAGATTTCCCGTTTTCAGTTTGCAGGATGCCACATATGCTATCTCATAAAACAATCCGGCGTTTCCAAGAATTCACGTT
Organism: uncultured bacterium; assembly: GCA_905215015.1. Lineage (GTDB taxonomy): Bacteria > Spirochaetota > Spirochaetia > Sphaerochaetales > Sphaerochaetaceae > RUG023. Next base: position 33,744 of record CAJMOS010000014.1, read on the forward strand.
CGTCATGCCCGCTCTGATTCTTTTTTTTGCTTTCGTAGTCTACCCCTTTTTCAGCGGGTTTCCCCTTTCCTTCTACAAATGGGATGGAATGAGTCCCCAGAGGACATTCGTCGGCTTCAACAATTACCTGCGATTCTTCCAAGACCGCAATGTGGGGAACGCAGTAAAGAACACGTTGGTCTTCACCGCCCTGTCCATGGTTTGTTCGAATCTCATCGGCCTGTTCCTTGCCCTGCTGCTCCATCGGAGCACCCGGTTCAACAGCGTATGCAGGACCATCATTTTCGTACCGTATTGTCTCAGCCTTGTCCTTTCATCCTATATCTGGCGCTATGTATACAGCGACGTCTTTTACGGGATGTTTCACATTCCAAGCCCACTGGGATCCACAGAGTGGGTCATGCTCGGCCTCGCGGTCATCGCGATCTGGAGGGATTGCAGCTACTGCATGGTCGTGTACATCGCAGCCATCCAAGGCATCTCTCCCCATTTCTACGAGGCCGCCCAGATCGAGGGGTGTCCTCGGGTGCGCCAGTTCTTCTCCATCACGCTTCCGATGATCGGACCGGCAATCACGTCCAATTTCACGTTGTTGCTTGCATGGGGCATGAAGGTTTTCGACTACCCGATGGCCGCCACGGCCGGAGGCCCGGGTCGGGCATCGGAAACTGTCGCAATGCTCATATACAACAACCTGTTCGTCTATTTCAAGGCGGGCTACGGACAAGCCGTCGCCGTCATTTTCACCGCCATGATCTTTGTGTTCAGCACGGGTCTTTCCCGAACGCTTCGCAAAAGGGAGGTCGAACTGTGATGTTGAAACGAACCAATCATCCCATCCAGACAATCCTTTCGGACCTTTTCCGCTGTTTCGTCACGTTGGTCATCTTCGCGCCTTTCTACATTGCGATCATCTATTCGGTCAAATCGAAACCGGAACTTGTCACGAACCGCCTGGCTTGGCCGAAAACCATCCACTGGGAGAATTTCACGACCGCCATCAGGGTCTCCAACTTTGGACTCGCCTTGAAGAACAGCGCGGTCACTACCGTCATTTCCGTGGTATGCATCACGCTCATCTGCTCGATGGCCGCCTA
>CAJMOS010000015.1 GCA_905215015.1 uncultured bacterium
TTTCTGGCACGCGAGGAACACCGCGAACACCGGCAGCGTCATCAGCGTGGCGAACGTGAAGATCTGCCCCCAGAAAGTGTACACATCCGTATCAAGTCCTCTGAGAGCCAAGGGCAACGTACGGAACGTCTCGTTCCGCGTCACCAATGCCGGCCACAAAAGGTCTCCCCAGGCTCCGATGAACGCCATGATGGCTACTGTCGCGAGAATCGGCTTGGAAAGCGGAATCATAATCTTCCAGAAGATGCCGGCATAGGTCTCGCCATCCACGACCGCTGCCTCCTGCAATTCCTTTGGCATACCTCGAAAGTGGTTGTAATACAAGAAGATGTACATCGTATGGCCAATCAATGGTGCGGCAAGCCCCCAATAGCTGTTGATGATACCCAGCTTCAACGCGACGAGGAACCGGTTGATGATGACGGCCTCGGAAGGGATGATCGAGAATGCGATGACAACCGAAATCAAAAACTTGCGTCCCTTGAACTCAAGCATGCCAAGGGCATAGCCCATCATCGCGTTCACAATGGTCGCACCGCAGACGACAATCATGCTGACGATGGATGAGTTGAGGAAGAACTTCCCGAAATGTTTCTCGACGAAAGACGCACGGTAGTTCTCCAGAGTCAATTTGCCAACCGGCAGGAAGGCTTTCAACGTTGACATGTCTTTTTCAATCTGCGCGTCAGACTTGAACGATGAGACAAACATGTACAACACCGGAAGGATGAACACCATCGCGATCGCCACATAGAAGAAATAGGAAAGGCCCAGGTATACCGCCTTTCTGGATTTGCTCATTGCCTGCATGTCAGTCCTCCTTCCCTACCAGATGGTTCTGAAGCAACGAAACGGCGAGCACAAACAGGAAGAAGACGACGGAAATCGCAGATGCATATCCCTGTTGGTTGTTGAGGAAACCCACCTTGTACAGCTGGTAGACCACGGTGACCGTCGCATTGCGGGGACCGCCGTTGGTCAGCACGTAGATTGGCGTGAACACCTTGAATGCGCTGATGGTGACGGAGATGAACACATAGACCAGCGTATTCTTCAGCTGGGGTACCGTCACGTAAAAGAATTGTTGCACGGAAGTGCAGCCATCCAGCTTGGCGGCCTCGTACAACTCCTGGGAGATGTACTGCAGGCCCCCGAGGATGATCACCATCTGCAGGCCGATTGCCTGCCACACATACATGACGGCGATGCAGACCAGAGCCTGCTTGGTATCCTGCAGGAATCTCTGGGGAGGAATTCCAAAACCCCCGAGGAACGAATTGAGCATGCCCCTCTTGCTCGCAGAGAAGATGAACGACCATACAATGACGACGACCGTCATCGTCACGACCTGCGGGCTGAAATAGATGGCACGGAATACGGAGACTCCGCGAAGCTGCCGGTTGACGAACACCGCGAGCAACGTCCCGAAGACCAGGATGAAAGGCACGACCATCAACGTGTACAGGCCGGTATTGATGAACGCCTGCCTGGTCGTGCTGTTGGAGAACACCTTCACATAGTTCTCCAGCCCTATGAAAAGCGCGGGTTTGCCAGCCCGGGCCACAAGCATCTTGTCGGTAAACGAAAAGAAGGCCGACATGAAGAACGGGACGACCAGGAACGTACAGATGAAAAGCAAAGCCGGGGCGCAGAAAAGCCAAGCGGTCCTGGTCTGTTCCCGATACAGTCTGGAAGCTTTTTGCCGCATGTGAACTCCTTGTATGATCAAGAAAAGAAAACAACGGGGAGGATCGCTCCTCCCCGGAGAAACGAGATGCCGTCAGTTGTTCCACCCGTTGGAGATGATGACGTCATCGATATCCTTGGCGGCATGGGAAAGCACTTCCTTGACATCCGAACCATAGATGATGTCGCGGATAGCGTTGCCCATGGTGGACAGGATGGACATATGGGCCGGAGTGATGGGGCGGAGATGGGAGATTCCCGCCTCAAGCTGCTCGCGGTAGAGGTACAGGCGTCCGCCCTTTTTCAGGTTGTCGACACTGTCCATGACGGACTTGCGGGCGGGAATGGCGCCATTGTAGTCGGTGATGATTCGGATGGACTCGGGCTTCAGGGCATACTCGATGACCTTCAGCGTCGCTTCCTTCGTGCCATGGTCCTCGACTCCGGTGGTCATGGACATGACGGTGCTGCCGGAGCAGGTGAACACGCCCTTGCCGAAGTCAGGAATCGGCACGATGATGGCGTCATCCCCCAGCCCCTCGACCATCTGGGTGTATTTCCAGTGGCCGAGCAAGGAGAATGCGTTCTCCTTCCTTCCGTAGAAACCGTCCTCGTAATCGACGGTCGGATCGATGTAGCCCTTCTTCACCAGATCGCTCATATACTGGTATGCGGCAACCGTGTTCGGCCCGTCCAAGGTTCCCGTGGCAAGGCCGGTCTTCGGATCGAGATAATCCCCACCAAAGCTGGCGATCACCGGCACATAGGTGAAGTAAATGGAGGTCGGCTTGTTCTGGCGGATGTACAGCGGATACTCGCAGACGCCTTGCGCCTTCAGTTTCGCGAGGATGTCCTCGAACTCGCTCTTGGTCCACGCATTCTTATAGCTGACGGGAATCCTTGCACCCACCTTCTCGAGCATGGACTTGTTGGCCCACATGGCCATGCCGGAATCGAACTGGGCAACGCTGATCATGTGCCCTTTGTAGGTGGCCTCTCCGATGACCGAGGGAAGCAGGTCGTCGACAATACTCTTGTCGAGCAGGCCGTCCAGATGGGCGATCAGCCCGGCCTCGTCATAGGAAGCGATCTGCAGGCCGTCGACGATGATCAGGTCCGGCATGTCCCCTACGACAGGAGCCACCTGCAACTTGCTGTCCAGCTCGTCCTGGGGGAAGTACTGGTCGTCGATGGGCATCTGCAGGTCAGCCCTCGCCTTCTCGAACAGCTTCTTGTACACGGGATCCTCGGCTCCGGTCGTGATCCATATCTTCACGGTTTTCGCCGCCTCAGGGGCAGAAGCCGTCTTGGTCGCGGCAGTCTCGGAAGAACCGCCGGCAAACACCGGAGCGGCGATTGCCAAGGAAAGCAATCCCGCTGTCAAAAGTTTTCTCATTTCCTTTTTCTCCTTCATGTTGCGTTTTGTATCTCTCATCCTTCCGTACGGAAGATGCGTACCGCTCATCCATCATGCCGGGGAGGCAACGGCGACCTGGAGGTCGGCGCATCCCCGAAGAAAAACCAGAAGTCCTGCAACTCGGTCTCCATCATCGCGTCCCGCTCATGGAAACGCCTGGCGACTTCGAACTGGACCGACCGGTCGTATCCGACGTGCTTCCACGCGACAACCCCATCGGTGATGGTCATGTACTGGGCGTCCTTGTCCGGGTCGTCCGGTCTCCGATAGGAGATGCTGCCAGGATTGATCCAGGAACACCCGTCCATCAGATACATGCATTGGCGATGGGAATGACCGAAGACCATCCGCGAGCTGGCCGACCCACAGGCGGCATGCTCGTTCCAGAACTCCTTGAATTGCGTTGGTTGCTCGATGACGGCATAGGATCCCTCCTGGTATTGGTGCTGCACCAGGTAGGTCCAGCCGTCGGCCTCGAACGTCGCATGCCGGGGCAGGGCCGCAATCCAGTCCACCTGCTCGTCGTGCAAGAGCGAGCAATCGTAGTGGATCCATTTGTAGTCGTGGCCTTTCACGCGCCGGTATTCCCCGCTCCGGTAGGTGCGCACAAGATGCTCGTCATGGTTTCCGATGACCAGGACATGGGGTTTCGAGAGAGAACGCAAAAGGTCGACGACCTCGGCCGGCGACGTGCCGTAATCCACATAGTCTCCCGCGCAGACGAGAAGGTCCCAATCTGTCTCGGCTTTCAGGACGGATTCGAGGGCCTGGATGTTCGCATGGATGTCGGAAATCAGCAGAATCTTCATTGCTCCCCCATCGACAGTTCGAGTATAGGGTCGGTTTTCCGATATGTCAAACGTTTAATATAGAATTTTTCGCAATACTCTGTTACACTATCGTATGATTTCTTTTTAATGAAAGAAACACGAGAGGACAGACATGCACATCATCGTTATGCACACTCATGACAGCGGGCGGTTCTGGCAACCATACGGATACGGGGTGGCGATGCCGAACACCATGGAGCTCGCAGGCCATGGAGTCCTGTTACGGCAAGCATACTGCGCCGCCCCCACCTGCTCGCCCAGCCGGGCCGCCATGCTCACCGGCATGTCCGCCCATTCGTCCGGCATGCTGGGGCTCGCCCACCGGGGATTTTCCCTGAACGACAGGCGGAAGACGATGCCATCCTGGTTTTCCGCCCATGGCTATGAGACCGTGCTCTGCGGTGTGCAGCACGAGGCGCGCAAAGACAGCGACCTTGGCTATGAGAGAATCCTTCCTGCCACTCCATGGCTGGGCGTGACCCAAGACCAGGATGCCTGGGACGCCCGCAACGCCTCGCTGGTCTGCTCGTATCTGAGAGAACCTCACAAGCGGCCGTTCTTCCTCTCGTACGGGATGGTCAACACCCACCGCCCCTATACGCCGCACGAAACGAAATCCATTGACCCGACCTATGTGCAGGCGCCTTGCACGGTACCGGATACCGCGGAAAACCGCAGCGACATGGCCGACTACTACGCGTCGGCAATGAGCGTGGACAAGTGTGTGGGAACAATCGTCAGGACATTGCAGGAAACCGGATTGTGGGAAGAGACCATCATCCTTCTCACAACCGACCATGGCATCGCCTTTCCTTTCATGAAGTGCAGCCTGTATGACGCAGGCATCGGGGTGGCGATGATCATGCGTTATCCGGGCATGCCGCGCAGAGGAGTCGCATGCGACCAGCTCGTCTCCCAGATTGACGTATTTCCCACGCTCTGCGAACTTGCCGGCATCCCGAAACCTGATTGGCTGCAAGGAGTGTCGATGCTGCCGGCACTGGAACGCGACGAGCGAATCCGAAGCGAGGTGTTCGCGGAAATCAACTACCATGCGGCGTACGAACCGGCACGATGCATCCGCACCCCGCGCTACAAGCTCATCATCCGTTTCGACGACTATGCCGGCGTCGTGGCGCCGAACATCGACAACTCGCCTTCCAAGCAGGCGCTCAAAGCCGCAGGATACATGGAAAGGCTTCTGCCCTGCCAGGAACTCTATGACCTCGTCGTGGATCCGTGTGAACGGTGCAACCTGGTGGACGACCCCCATCTCAAAGCCGTATACGGGGATCTGCTCCACCGCCTGCACCGCTGGATGGAAGCGACGGGAGACCCGCTTCTCACGCACCCCGTGCGCATTCCTGCACCCGCCGGGGCGATTGTCAACAGGCGCGATGGCTACGACCCGGAAACGACCCCGCTGGAGGAATCATGGACAACGGCGGACTGACCTGGGACACTTCGAGCCCCTCCGACTGGAGCCGCACGTATGTCGGGGATGTCCGTCTTCCCCTCCGGCTTGCCCCGGGACGGCAGTTGTTCGTCGACGACTACCTGATAGCCGGCACCGACCTCAAGCGCGTCTGGCACCACCCTGCCGATGATGCGAGGAATCCGATCTTCGTCCCGGAAACGGACGAGGAGATGGATGATGGCCTCTGTCCTATGGCAGCTCCTTTCAACGACGGCATCTGGTTTGACGACCGTGACGGACTTTACAAGATGTGGTACATGGCCGGCTGGTTCCACACCACCGCGCTTGCCACAAGCACGGATGGCATCCATTGGAAGCGCCCGCTTCTCGATGTCGTTCCCGGTACGAATCTCGTCTGGCCGCGAGAACCCGGTTACGAACGGGACGGATGTCTGGTATGGCTCGACAAGGCATCCAAAAGCCAAGCCGAACGATACAAGATGTTCCAGTTCTTCCGCTACCGGAGCGCCGAGGGCCTGGAACGCGAGCAATGCGGCCTCCATGTCTCGGGCGATGGCGTCCATTGGTCAAAACCCGTGCTGTGCGTGACGCTTGGGGACAACACCTCCTTCTTTTTCAATCCGTTCCGGAACCGATGGGTATTGAGCGACCGGCGGAACGAGCCCTTGGATGATCCGGCATATCCGATTGGCAGACGTGCCCGGTATTGGCATGAGAGCCGCCGGTTCCGTGAACTCGGGGTGTTCGCCAGCAACGAGGAAATACCATGGCTCCGCTGCGACCTGCTTGACAAGCCGGATTCCGACATGCCAAAACAGCTGGTCGCACTGTACGATGTCAACGCGGTTCCTTACGAGAGCCTCATGGTCGGTCTGTTCGGCATCTTCCGCGGTCCGGAAAACCATGTGGCGCAACAGCTTGGAGTTCCCAAACGGGTTGACCTCGAAGTGGGGTTCAGCAGGGACGGCTTCCACTGGGCGAGAGCGGAACGGAACGCATTCATTCCCTGCTCGCGCATCCCAGGCAGCTGGAACCGCGGGTATATCCACGCCGCAGGGGGATGCTTTGTGGTCCTGAAAGATACCATACGCTGCTATTACACAGCGTTCAGCGGGATTTCCCCTACGCTCAAAGGCGCGGAAACCGCCCCTTGGGCCGGACACAGCAGGAATGCCATGTATGCTGGCGCCTCGCTGGGACTTGCGACGCTCAGACGGGACGGATTCGCGTCCATGGAAGGCAGCGGCTCCTTGACGACCAAGTTGCTCCACCTGCCCAAGGGGGAGCTTTGGATCAATGGAACAGGGCGTATCGAGGCGGAAATCCTCGATGAGCGGGGAAGACCGCTAAAGGGATTCGACCGCATGAGCTGCATACCGTTTGCCGGGGATTCCACCTGCACGAAGCTCAGATGGAAAGCCTCTTCGCCTGCCAGCCTGAAGGACCGTGTGGGAGCGATTCGTTTCTTCGTGAAGGAAGGTGCGCTCTATGCGTTCTGGTTCTCGTCCGATGCCGTAGGGAAAAGTGGTGGATACGTAGCGGCTGGCAGCAACGACTATCCGGGAGAAAGGGATATATGATGAAGCAGGATAGGGAATTCAGAAAGAGATTCGATGCGCGCAAACAGGAACTGGAAGCGCTTTTCCAAAGCTTGTACGGCCCGAAGCGCCAGTATCTTGACCAGCTCGAGGACAGGCTCGTCTCCTTCTGGGAAAAGCGGCCCGATGGCCTGAAGCTTCTGGATGAGCGGCGTGGTATGGATCCCGATTGGTACATGGCCCGCTATGCCGTGGGGCTCACGATGTACACCGACTTGTTTGCCGGCAATCTGAAAGGCCTCGAACAGAAGGTGCCCTACCTGAAAGAGCTCGGTGTCACCTACCTCCACCTGATGCCCGTGCTGAAGATGCCACAAGGAGAAAACGATGGCGGATATGCGGTCGATGATTTCAATACCATCGATCCCAAATTTGGCACGAATGACGATTTCATCCACCTGACGGAGACGTTGCACGCCCACGGAATCAGCCTTTGTCTTGATTTCGTCATGAACCATACCTCGTCCACCCATACATGGGCCATGTTGGCAAAACAGGGAAACAAGGAGTTCCAGGAACGCTACCAGTGCTACGACGACCGGACGTACCCGGACCAATACGAGAAGACGGTTCCCCAGGTGTTCCCGACGACGGCTCCTGGCAATTTCATCTGGTGCGAGGAGATGCACAAGTGGGTGCTCTCTTCCTTCTACCCGTTCCAGTGGGACCTGGACTACCACAACCCGGTTGTCCTGAACGAGATGGTCAGCTCGATGCTCCATCTGGCGAACATGGGAGTCGACGTGTTCCGGCTCGACGCCGTCCCCTACATCTGGAAAGAGCTTGGCACAACCTGCAGGAACCTGCCCCAGGTCCATACGATTGTCAGGCTTTTTCGCATCGCATGCGAAATCGTCTGTCCTGCCGTCGCACTCAAGGGCGAGGTGGTCATGGCACCCCGGGAGCTCGCAGCCTATTTCGGTTCCCCTTCCCATCCAGAATGCCATTTCCTCTATGGCGTCTCGTTGATGGTGAATCTCTGGTCTTCCTTGGCAAGCCAGGATGCCAGATTGCTGATGAGGCAGACGGAAGCCCTGCTTTCGCTTCCGCCGCATTGCAGGTTCCTGAACTATATCCGTTGCCATGACGATATCGGCTGGGGTTTGGACGAAGAACAGGAGCGGACGCTTGGAATCGATCCGCTTCTCCACAAGATGTTCCTTTACCATTTTTATGAGGGGGATTTTCCCGGTAGTTACGCAAGAGGAGAACTCTACAATTTCGACCCGGTCTCCATGGACGCCAGGTCCTGCGGGACGGCAGCCAGCCTTGTCGGATTCGAAGCTGCGAAAACAGAGGAAGAGTCCAACCAAGCCTACGACCGGCTCAGGTTGTTGTACGGTACCGTCTTTGCGCTACGGGGGTTCCCCATGATTTCTTCCGGCGACGAAATCGGACAACTCAACGATTACTCCTACAAGCAGGATCCATTGCGCAAGGACGACAGCAGGAACGTCCACCGGAGTCCTTTCAACTGGCGGCTGGCTGGTCTGAGACATGACCGGAACACGATGCAGGGAAAAATCTGGACCATGTTCCAGGAACTGCGGACGACACGTGCGGCAAGGGACGTGTTCGACCCGGATGCCGAGGTCTCGACATGGGATCCCCAGAATCCCAAGGTCTTCGCGCTTCGCAGGAAGAAAGGCAACCACACCATGCTCTGTGTCTCGAACTTCTCGGACCACCCGGAACCGGTACGTTTCGCCTATTTCACCGGCACGTACGAGGACGCTTTCACCGGGGAAAAAGTGGTTCCTGGCTGGGGGTTCGAGATGCAACCGCATGAGCTTTTGTGGCTGGAAAACAGATGAGGCCGTTACCAATTACGGGAAAAGAAGGCTCTTCACGTTTTCTTATGGGATTGATGTCTGTTTGAAGGGATGGGGATGTATCGGATCAGGGAGAAGAAGTAGTCTTCATTCCTGTAGTCATAGCCGATCCTCTTTGCGACCTTGATCCTGTTGTTGAAGCCTTCCAGCTTTCCTGTGGAGATGGGATGGAGTGCGTGGGTGACGAGGCCGCCAGGCCTCTTCTCCTTCAGCCGTGCGAACTTCACCAAGGCAGGTATCCCGCTTTTCTCCGCTCCCTTGAACCATGCCGTCCAGCCCTCCCCGCCAGGAGGACCCACCTCGCCCGCTTGACCTCCGTGTACAGGCCCTTCTCCTTCCGCACGTCCTCCCCGGACGGCCTTCCTCACGCATCCGGGCGGCAAGCGACCCCTGCCGCCTCGCCTCGTCGAGCCTGACCGCGCCCAGCACCTCCTTCTGGATGCGGTGTATGTCTCCCAGTGTATCTCCGTGATCCGCTGCACCGTGGCTACCGGCAGGTTGAAGCGGAGGAAGGAGCCCACCCACGTTGCCGCACGCCCGGTCACCCGCATCTGCGGATGCCTGAACGGGACCTCCTCGCAGAACGTCCTGCCTCGTCCCGGAGAACACCGGCATGTCCCGGATCCTCATGCGGTAGCTGCCGCATATGTGCACGTGGCTGCCGCAGGAAGGGCACTGCGCGTCGTCTGTCCTCGCCCTGCTCGCAATGCGCAACTGCACGTGCCTCCCCTCTTCCGACCTTTCCGTATTGACGTACGTGTAGGGTCGGAGCGCCAGATATGCTGCTCTATCCTGTTCCCTGAGCATGTGCGGTCCCCCTGTTTTTGTTGGTAGCTAAACGTTAGGACTCACATGCTCTTCTTTTCAACATCCCCTAACTTTCCGTGAAGAACCTGTTTTCCCGAATGACAAACCACAGGCCAATGCCAAATATTCTATTTTAAAAAAGTGCGGACTGGAAGAATCCTTCCACTTCCAGCCCGCCTGGATGGTTACGGATTCACTACGTTCTGCGGTTTCCCGGCCTGATAAGCCTTCACATTCTCGACAGTGATGTCCATAATCCGCTGCCGGGCCTCCTTGGCGCCCCAGCTCATGTGCGGGGTGATGATGCAGTTTTTCGCCTTGAGGAGCGGGTTGTCTCCCTTGATCGGCTCGGTGGAGACCACGTCGACCGCCGCCCCGCCCAGCTTGCCGCTGTCCAGGGCGTCCGCAAGGTCCTGCTCCACCACCAGCTGCCCGCGGCTGTTGTTGATCAGGAATGCCCCGTCCTTCATCTTGGCGATCGAGTCCTTGTTGATCATGTTCACCGTGTCGGGGAAGGCCGGGCAATGCAGCACCACCACGTCGCTCTCCTTGTAGAGCGTGTCCCGGTCCACATAGGCGAAGCCCTCCGCCTTGAACGCCGGATTCTCGTGGGAGTCGTTGACGATGACACGCATCTTCAGCGCCTTGGCGATCTCGCCGGTCCGGTGGCCGATCCTGCCGAAGCCGATGATGCCCATCGTCTTGCCCGCAAGCTCCACCAGCGGGTAGTCCCAGTAGCACCAGTCGATGCAATGCTCCCACTTGCCCTGGCGCACCGTCTCGGAATGGTGCCCGATGTGGTGGCACAGCTCCAGCAGCAGGGCGATGGCGAACTGGCTCACGCTGTCCGTCCCGTAGGTCGGCACGTTGCTCACCGCGATGCCCTTCTCCCGGGCATACGCCACATCCACCACGTTGTACCCTGTGGCAAGCACCGCCACATATTTCAGGTCCGGGCAAGCCTGGAACACCTCTTTCGTGATCGGGGTCTTGTTGGTGATCGCCACCTCCGCGTCCCCGATGCGGGCGGCCGCCTCCCTGGGATCGGTCAGGCTGCTGCGGTCATAGACCGTCACCTCCCCGAGCGCCTTCAGCCCGTCCCAGGAAAGGTCCCCCGGGTTCTCCGTATAGCCATCCAACACGACAATCCTCATATGCTCCCCCTCAGTCCTCAAGCAGCGCCCAGGCGCGGTTGATCACCCGCTTGGTGTTCGCGACGACGATGTCCTCGTCCTCATCCTTCCACGGCTTCACCTCGAAGGAGAGCACGTACGGGTGCTCCTTGTCGAGGAACCCGTTCCGCTTCAGCTCGCGGAAGAAATCCAGCAGCTGCTCCGTGTCGTTCGTCCCGTTGGGGAAGCCGAAGCGCTGGTGCAGGTCCCCATACCCTTCCGCACCTTCCTTCGCCACGGCGTTGCCGATGTGGAAGTGGGTGATGTACGGCCTGCAGGTGGATATCACCTGACGGCTGTCCTCATGGGTGATCGGGAAGTGCGAGAGGTCGACCAGCAGGCCGAAGTTGGAATGCCGCATCCGCACGTCCGCCGCAAAACGGGCCGCGAGCGGCGCCGGCCCAATCAGGGCCGCCTTGTCCACGTCGTAGTCGAACACCTCCAGCTCCACCTGCATCCCCTTCGTGGCCGCGTAGGCGCACAGGTTGCCGGTCGTCTTGAGGAGCTGCCCATAGGCGGCGTCCCTGGTCCCTTCCTCCCATTTGCCCGCAAGGAAGGCGATGCCCTTCGCCCCGAAGTATTCCGCCTCGTCGATGGCCTCCATCAGGGTCTTCTCCGCCTTCTCCCGCTCCGCCTCGTCGATGGCGTTCGGGTTGAGCTTGGGCCCGAGCAGCCTCGGCTGGGCGCCATAGCAGACCTTCAGGTGGCTCTGCCCGAGCAGTTTCCTCTCCTCCGCCCGGCTTCCGTCATCCTTGTTCTGCGTGATCTCGATGGCGTCGAAGAACGGGTCGCGGGCTATCGTCCTCACCGCGTCAAGGACCGGACGGTTCGGATAGCTCATCCAAAGGATTGTCCCCAGCTGGAAATAGGCATGGATAGATTCTTTCATGTAAACAATTTCCCTTATCTGTTGCGGCTATTAGCAACATTTACTTTTGGCCGCAACAACACATCAAATGATTCAAGACAGATGTTTGTGAAGATACCTCATCGTTACATCATAAACCTCTGTCTTCCATTTCACGCTACTGAACTGATGGTTGGATCCAGCGACGATATATAGCTCTGCCTTGTCACCGTACATGTCAAGGTAGGGTCCTATAGAAGCCACCGGAACCTTCTCATCGCATTCTCCATGTACCAGCAATACATTCCCCTTGTACCCTCGAGCTTCTGCAACAATGTCAATCTGGCGTATCTGCTTCAAAAACTCTCCTGCAACATACAATCCACCAACATCATAGACCTTTTCGTAGTGACCGGGAATGGCATGCGTCCGGTTGCTGATATCATAGTAGGCTGTATTGCCAGGAGCCCATAGTATCAGCCCCGCGGGCTGCACGACGGGTGCGACATTAGACGCAATCGCACCTCCCAAGCTATGTCCGGAAAGAAAAATCTTATCGCGTTTTGCGAAAGGCTGCTTTTCGGTCCAATAGTAAATTGCCTTTGCCTCTTCCACTTCATCGGCATATCGCATTTCCTCAAAATCGCCATCACTTTCCCCGACACCATAGAAGTCAAAACGTACACATGCAAAGCCTTCTTTGACACACCGGCGAGCAAACAATTCATGAAGACGCATCATGCCGATATGGTCAACAGAAAACCCATGATAGAAAATGACGGTGGGAAACGGCCCTTCCCCTTCCGGGGTACGTACAACGCCTCGGAGTAACATTTCTCCGACTTTTAATTCCACACTTTTATACATGACCAACCTCCTTTGTCACGCCATGCCTTTATAACCCATCAACTTTGGCAGGCAGAGAGTGATGTCTGGGAAGATAATGAGAATCAGCAAAACAACAATCAACGTGATAATCATGGGCAACACGTCCTTAAACACTTCCTCAAAGGTCGCGCCGGCGACACGTTGAGCGACAAACAGGTTGCCACCCATGGGTGGAGTAATCATGCCGATGCACAGGTTCACACACATGATGATGCCAAAGTGGAGAGGATCATATCCGATAGCGGTAGCAATTGGAGCGAAAATCGGGGCGAACAGTACGATGGAACTTATCGTATCAAGGAACATACCAATGACGATGAGAGCGAGATTGATCATCATCATGATAAGGAACTTGCTGTTTGTCACCGACAACATCGCAGCGGTAACCTTGTTCGGAACATCATTCATGGTCAGGATGCGACCAAAAGTGTTGGCTGCCCCAAACAGGACCATGACCGTCGCGCTGGTAATCGCAGCATCAAACAGTGCCTGCTTGAAATCTTTCCAAGTCAACGAATGATACAGGAAGATGCTGACGACAAGAGCATATACGACACCAACGACAGAAGACTCGGTCGGTGTAAAAATTCCCGAATAGATTCCACCCAAGATGATAATCGGCATCAATATAGCAGGAATTGCTCTAATAAGGACACGAATCTTCTCTTGCCTAGACTTAAACTGGTTTTCTGCCCCATGGTAACCATACCGGGCAGAGGCATGTTTGTTCCACAAAATCAGGGACAAGCCCATCAAGATACCAGGAATAATGCCACCGATAAACAAGTATGAGACAGAGACCCCTACCGTTGTGCCATACATGATCATGGGAATAGATGGAGGAATGACAGGCCCGATTGTGCTTCCTGCTGCGATAATAGCCCCGCCATACCCACGGCTATATCCCTGGCTCTTCATGGCTCCAAGGAGAATACCCCCAATGGCGGCTGCTGTTGCAGGGCCTGAGCCGGAAATAGCTGCAAAAAACATGGATGCGACAATCGCTGCGCTGGCGAGTCCGCCAGGGCGCGAACCGGTAATCATGTTCGCAACATCGACCAGTTTTTGCGCAATGCCGGTCTTTTCCATCAGAGTACCGACCAGCATAAAAAATGGAATGGCCAATAATGAAAAAGAGTCGATGCTTGTGACTGTCGATTGGGCAAGCATGGCAATCATGTTGCTTCCCATGCCAGATGCGGTAAAAGCCGCAATACAAGCCGTTCCAAGGCAGACCGTGATTGGTACTGTCAACACGAGCAAAGCGAATAAGACAATAAGCATCACACCCGTCATTTGGATACCCCCTGAGCAACATCAGCCGGTTGCTTCCACATGTAATATCTACGTTGAAGGATCCTAATCCCCATTCCAGCCATACCAAAGACTCCAGCTAGATACATCAACCATTTGGGAATCCAAGGAATAGCAGAAAGAACCTGCCCTTGCTTCATGACCATAATCATGAACTTGGCAATCCGGTAGGAAAGGAAAAACCCGTAACAGGCGGCCACCAAATCTCCAATCAGGTAAATCGTACCGAACACTTTGGGGTGTGTTTTCGTTGCTAGGCTAATAGCAGTCACCCTCATATGGGCATCTGTCGATCCCGCCCAACTAATTCCCGCGAAGGAAATCCATACCAAGAAGAACCGGACTAATTGCTCAGCCCAGGAAAGCGTGAAATTGAAAACAAACCGGGTGATAATCGTTAGGAAGCTGATAGCAATCATCAGAATCAACAACACGATGCACACCCAACGCTCGATATTATTGTAAAATGCGTGTTTATTCATGGAACTGCCCTCGAAATCACGGGTTCTCGTCTTCCGACAAGAACCCGTCTCTTGTTTCTCAATGCTTGGCATTAACTTCTTCTACAAGTTTCAGCTGGTCTTCGCCTATTTGCGGACCATATTTGTCATACACAGGCTGGGCAGCCTTCTTAAACGCATCTCGCTCTGCATCACTCAATGTGATGACCACGTTGCTCCCGTTGTGCCCGATCTTCTCCTCAAGTTCTGCCTCGTTAGAGTACGAAAGCTCTCGCTCTTTTGCCAAAGCTTCGGTAACTACTCCCTGAATCAAATCTTGGTCAGAAGCCGAGAGCGTATTCCACCACGAGCTCGAAGCAAGCAACGGGCTCGTATCATAGATATGGCCGGTCTTGATGATGTACTTTTGAACTTCGTACAGGCGGCTACCATTGATGTTCGCGAAGGGGTTCTCCTCAGCGTCCATTGTTCCATTCTGCAATGCCGTGTAAAGTTCAGAGAACGCCATAGGAATAGCAGAAGCGCCAAGCGCATTGAAGTGGTCGATATGCATCTGGTTTTCCATCACACGGATTTTCAGGCCTTTCATATCCTCAGGCTTGTGAATCTCCTTGTTTGCGGTCAAATGTCTCCACCCAGTGGAAAGCCATGCCAGGCCATGGAATCCAGAGCTCTCCAATTCGCTAAAAATGTGCTGGCCGACAGGTCCATCGAGAATCTCTTCGGCTGCTGCGTTATTCTTGAACAAGTACGGTAAATCCAGAAGTTTTGTTGAATTGGTAAAAGAGCCGAGGAATGCAACAGAAGAAATCGCCATCTCCAAAGTACCCGCCTGCAACTGCTCCATCAACTCAGTATTGTTTCCCAGTACAGAATTTGGGAACACTTTTGCTGTAATTCGACCGCCAGTCTTCTCCTCCAGAATCTTGCCAATCTCGTTCGAGGCAACATCAATGGGCACTCCGGCCTGACTGACATGGGCGATTTTAATGGTAATTTTCGGCCCTTTGGTGTAATCAACTTCCGACGAGCTGGTGGCGGCCGCCGTTGCGTTTGCCTCCTGAGCGCTTGGCGTAGCCACTGATTGGCTCGTGCTGTTCGATTGCTTGGAACATCCCACAAAACAACATGCAACCATTGCAATCAGACAAAACAATGAGTTCTTCTTCATTTTTTAACCTCCAATCTTTGTATTTTTAGTTTACCATCTGAAAAAGTTCCTAAAACCCCTGTAATTACTCAAGATTTTCACGGAATAATTGGTTTTATAGCACATAACTATGCGAAATAATTTCGAAATTAGTTGCTTTTGTTTTTTTCAATCAGTTGATTTTTTGCAAAATTGGTCATATTTCCTACAAAATACAGGCTTTTTTGTATGTACTGCACACTAATCACCAAAATCTTTCTTTTTCTTGGGATATTTTCTTGTGTTTTTCTCTTCCTCGTTTTAGGATAAAAGCACTAAACCAAAGGATTAATTTGTGTATCTCAGACCTGAACAAGTCCAATCCATCCTCTCTTCCATCCAGATGGCACTGACAAATCCGGTCGCCATTCTCAGTATGGATTGGTTGGTCCTCGGAACCACGACGCCTACACTTAAGGAAAAACTGGACAGTATGGTTCTTGTCTGCAAGCAGGATCAACAGCTTGCCTCTTCCTTCGGTGCAGATCTCTTTTGCTGCCGCGTCCTCGGAGAAGACGTATGCCGAGTAGTCGTTTTTGGTACTCATGCTGAACTTTTTCGAACGTTTATCTCTCAAATTATCGTCCTTACTGTCGGGAATAATGGGATAGTACAAGCCGAAAATGCCCAACTCAACATGCGAACAATGTTGACCAATCAGCTTGCAAACAGTTCCAAACCAACTACAGAAATTCTCGGATTCCTCTCGGATCTTTCTTATCGGCCAGACATTTCTCGATGTGCGATACTATTCCACCTCGATCCAAAACCGCTTAGTGCCAAGTTGGAAATTTCGTGGTTTGAACAGAATTTCTCCAGAATAATCAACGATTCTGGATTCCAGAATCCCCAAGATATTTACGGCCCCCTCAACAGCGAGCACTACTTGGTCTTTAAAGCAACGAGAACCACGAAAGAAGCGGAAATTCACAAGGAAATTTCCGATTTCGTCCACGCATTCCGCATAGCTTGCCAGAGTCAATTCGGTTTCTCCGTTCAGGCAACTGCTGGGACGTTCTATCCGCGTGTGGATGGCATGAAAAACAGTTACGAGGAGGCGGCCTTCCTTCAAAACCAGTATCGATATCTCCATAACCATGACCAAGAAGTATTGTTCCTGGATTGCTATATTTACGAATACCTCAACTCATTGCTCCCCAAACATTTTCTTGACAATGCCTTTCAACATATCAACGCTGTTGTCGATCGGTATCCGTTGCTCTTGGAAACAATAACTGCTCTTTCCAAAAATGACACAAACCTCACCTTTTGCGCCAACGACCTGCACCTCCACCGGAATACCCTTCTCATGCGGTATGCGCATCTCAAAGAACGGCTTGGGATGGACCCCGTCCATAGGGATACCGATAGGCTCAATCTTCGTTCCTATGCGCTCTATCGAAGCCAGAAATTAAACCTGCATGTGGGTATCATGATTCAACCCCATAGTGTGCTTCACCAAGGAATGGAACGGTTTGCCCAAATCGTGGAAAAGGAAAGCCAAGGAAATATCGTATTAGACATTCACACTCTTTCTACGTCAGGAGACAACTCTATGGTATTCAACATGCTTTGCCAAGGAGCTCTTGATTTCGTAATTTGTTCTACGAGTGTGATGAACGAAGCCACCGCAGGACGATCAGCCGTCATGGAACTTCCATTCCTCTTTGATTCGTATGAGCAAGCCCAAGATGTACTCGAACGGGTTGTTCTTCCGGACATCGAAGAATCTTTAACTGGTGTTGGGGCAAAATGTCTTGCTATCTGGTCGATGGGTTGGCGATACATCACTACCAATGGGAAACCGATCCATGTCCCATCCGACCTTGCAGGTCTTCGTTTCCGCATCATGTTCAACAACACAATGGAAACCTATTGTAAGATGATTGGCGCCATTCCCATCAAGATGAATTATAACGCTATTGCCAAAGCGTTCGAAACCGGGCTGATTGATGGGCAGGAAAATCCAGCAAACAACATTTTGGAGATGGGCTTTGCAAATTACCAGCAATATATCACTGTACTCAACTACAATTTTAGTACCGAGGGTTGCTTTATCTCTCGAACTATTTGGGAAAAACTTTCAGAAGTCCAACGTAAACTCATTGTGCATGCGATGCGAAAAACTACTGAATGGATCTATCAAATGCAGGATTCCTATAACAAGCAATGTCTAGACACACTCATCAAAGGAAAGGGACTCATTCCCGTCTATCTGACAAAAGAAGAGATTGAGAAATGGAAGGATAGCGTGCGTCCACTGTACTCAGCGTTTGAACACCAAGACTTGATCCGAAAAATCAGAAAGGCAGCAAAGATTTATGCAGTCAAACCAAAATCCAATTGAATTCTATCAGCTGTTGTGTGCCACATTTCCAAATGCTTCCCTATTTGTGGTTTCAAGAGAAGGGCATTGTGTCAGCGATTTTAAAGGAGATTTCCATTTGTTTGAATCGGCTACAACTTTTTCTGGTATAAAAGAAGCCACAGGAGTTCATATTTATGAGAAATTGTGGCTGAAAATTGGTCTTCCGTATAATGGGCAGTACCAGTTGTTCGTCTTTTTTCCCGAAGGCGTATTCCCGGACAGTTTCACCCCGGCACGGATGATCGACACACTCTATCAACTGTACTCTCGGAAGGCTCAAACCTCTGACATTCCCATTCCGAACGAGCGAAGCATTCAGAATCTTTTCATTTACCAGTTATTCAACTGCCGTACGCAAAGTGATGCTACGTATACATCATTGCTCGCAACCAAACTCGGTTTAGACCTCACCTCCTCCCGGCTCGTCTGCCTTTTAGCGTGGGAAAATGGAGAAAGCACTATTACACCACAACAACTCAATTTGCTCCTCGGCAGATATAGTGACGCACAAGATATCCATGGAGAATACGGAGCCAAGTGGCTTGTCTATTGTCCTCATTTTGAACTCTCCACTTATCGGCTGGAAGATTGGAAAGAACATCTTGTCTCCCTCAAGCAACACTTAGAAAAACGATACAACATCTCCATCTTTATCGGGGTTGGATTAATCGTTCACTCCTTAGGAGAATATGGTACTGCAATATATTCTGCGCGCATTGCAATGGAACATGCAAATTCGGAGAATCCTGTGTGTTTCGCTTTGGATTACCCCGTTGAACACATGCTTCAGTCAATTCCAGAGCACACCTTGCACCATTTTCTCGGAGCGAAGACGCAATTTTTAAGGGAAAACCCGTTGCTTCTTTCGACTGCGGAGGCGCTCGTCAATTCTAACATGGATATCCTTCAAGCCGCAGAAGCCCTTTCCGTTCATCGGAACACAGTGGTATTCCGCATCGGGCAAATACGAAAAATACTTGGAATAAACCCACTCCATCGAGACAACGATCGTTTCCTTCTTATTCTTATCTGTGTATATGCGCGCATGAACCAGGCCCACCAAACCGAGCAAGTTGTTATTCCGGAAGGACAATAACGGAAACCCCATCAGGAATCACCGTAACGGAGGCTTTGGGGTTGCCGAGAATGCGTTGTGCCTCCGCCATGGCAGTTTCAAGCGAATGACAGGGAACCATATGAAGGGCCTTTACCATCGCATCGGGAGCATCGGACACATAGATGACTGACGCTTTTTGGAGAATACGAATAAAAATCTGTGCCTGCCACTGGTCTGGTAGCGTTTCGTTTCTTCCTCTGGATAAAAAAAGCTTCAATGTCTTATCGATATCACGTTCATCGCCCAACTGGTGAAAGAAATGCTCCCCTCCGTGTCCATCCTGTGACTGTGCCACCATGATGATGACGCCACCGCGACGTACCGTAGCCTCTGCGGCTGTCATGCCCTTTACCGCCTGATAGATATTTTGATCCAATGGATACCCACCATTGCTGGAAATCACGATATCGGCTGGTTTTGCCGATACTTTGCAAAGTGAAGAAAGAAATGCGCATCCACGCAAATGGGCTTCCTCCATATCTCCGGCAACGGCATAGATGATTTCTTTCTTGGCATCCAACACCACATTGCAGATAAATGCAAGTTTGGCTTTGCGCGCAGCCCAAACCATATCTTTGTGAATGGGGTTTCCATCAAGTACTCCCGTACGCGCATGCTCATCAGCGATAAATTCGCTGCAATGGTTGGCCAGAACGCTTTTCCGGCTCGCTATACCGGGAAGCACGCTTTTCCGTCCTCCCGAGAAACCGGCAAAGAAATGCGGTTCGATAAAACCTTCACTGCAGACCAAGTCGGCATCCACAACAATCCGGTTGACCAGCAAGTCTCCACCACTGGGAAGTACACCGACATGGGCCATTGATGAGGAATCACAGTCGTGAACAATTATGTGCTCATGCCGAGCGATGAAAGTGCCGAATTTTTCCTCAATCTCTTGTTTTGTCGTGCCACGATGGCAGCCGGTGGCAATCAGGATGGTGATTCTTGTATCTGGATTTCCCTTGCGGATTTCGGCGAGCATTCTTGGAACAATGATTTTGCTTGGAACCGGACGGGTATGGTCACTCGCAATCAAGACGACATTGCGTTTTCCCTTGGAAAGTTCGGAAAGTCGTGGACTGCCGATGGGATTAGCCAACGCATTGTCAACCAGCTGTTCCTGGCTTTTGTCAGGCACATAGTCGTGCAGTTTGGGAACCAAAACACCATGCAAACGGCTATCTTCAAGTTGCAATGACAATGTGGTTTTCCCATATGGAATCAAGAGCCTTTTCATGTGAACCCCTTTTTCGATTATCAATAATCTGCCATGGGAAAACAATGTACTCATTCACAAGAAAATGAGGCGATTACCTGTACTCTCCGCATAAGAATTTTCTGGTGTGCCGGAAATGCCTATCGTGCAAACAGGAAAGCCTTAGTCCGACGAATTAGGAAGCGCCCAAGTTTCCCCTGAGCGAGGAAGCCGCAGAAAATGATTGTGGCAATTGGCTGTTTCTTAGCAAGCGTTGAATCCAATCCATAGACTTCCCGTATGGAGATGCCTTTTAGGATTGACGCTCTCGATCACGCTTTTATACGAACCATAAGAGAGCCGATCGATTCATTATGGCATCGGCCAAAAGGCTGTCCTCGCCACCGAGATTGTTGTACCAGCTTTCCTTCCTGGACTGCGAGCAGAAGATGCGAAAGAGAGCTTCCCCTCCTATGGATCCGCTCAAGAAGATTCGGGCCGCCTCCGTGAGCTAGAGAAGGAGCCA
Organism: uncultured bacterium; assembly: GCA_905215015.1. GTDB lineage: Bacteria > Spirochaetota > Spirochaetia > Sphaerochaetales > Sphaerochaetaceae > RUG023. Next base: position 20,686 of record CAJMOS010000015.1, read on the forward strand.
TTCATTAAGAATCAGCCGTCATGATTTAGGGATTGACAGCTTTTGACAAATACTAAATAGTCGGACTCTCTTTTCTTTCTCATCCAAACACATCTCCGGTTTGCTGCGTTTTTCCTCGACAAACATCGGAATGCCAGTACACTACCTATGTAACAACATTGTTACACAAACAGCAATATCGTACATTCAAGGAGGTTTGTATGGCAATGCAAGTAGGACCGCTCATCATCGTGGTCGCGTACCTGATAGGCATGATGATCATCGGCTATGTCGTCGCGAAGCTGAAAATCAAGACCAGCGAGGACTACATGGTCGCAGGCCGCCGCATGGGCCTGTTCATGGTGGCTTTCTCGCTTTCAGCCAACAATATCGGCGGAGGTTCCACCACGGGTCTCGCCGGCAAGGCGTTCGGAGCTTGGGGCATGAGCGCCATCTGGTACGTGCTTACCGCCTCGATTGCCATGATTCCTCTTGCCTATTTCGCACCTCGCATCCGCAAGACTCTCGCCATCACGATTCCCGAGGTTGTCGAGCGGAGATTCGGCAAGACGAGCGGAACCTTTACCGCCGTGCTCAACATCCTTGCCCTTTTCTGCCTGACCAGCAGCCAGATTGCCGCCAGCGGTGCCGTCATCACCACCCTGACCGGCATCCCGCTGAACGTTTGTTTGTTGATTGCCGGGCTTGTCGTCATCTGCTACACCACCCTCGGCGGCATGATCGCGGACCAGATTTCGGACCTGCTCCAGTTCCTGATCATTCTGGTCGGCCTGGCGGTCGCCACGCCATTCGTACTGCACGCGGCAGGTGGCTGGAGCGCCCTCAGTGCGAAGCTTCCCGGCGAACAGCTTTCCCTTGTCAAGATCGGCTGGGTCCCGATCCTCGGCTACATCTTCAACTATTTCTGCACCTTTCTCTCCGGACCGGAGATGGTCAGCCGCTTCGAGAGCGCCAAGGACGAGAAGACCGCCATGCGGGCGTCCCTGCTCTCCGGCGTGCTCATGGCGCTGATGGCGGTTTTCCCGACCTTGCTTGGACTTGCCGCCTTGGCGCTGAAGGACGAGCTTCCAGGAGTCGCGGGCAATACGGCGATGATGGCGGTCACCAGCAAGTACGCTCCCGGCTTCATCACCGGCCTGGTATCGGCAGCCATCATCAGCGCGACGATGAGCAGCGCGGACAGCAACCTGCTGTGCATGTCGACCATGTTCATCAACGACATCGTCAACGTCTATAGCAAGAAACAGCGGACCGACAAGCAAGAAATCCTCATGACACGGATCTGCAACGCGGTCTTCTGCCTGGTTGCCATGTCCATTTCCTTCCTGGGCATCAACATCGTGACGATGAACACCTTCGCGTTCGCGATCCGATGCGCCGGTCCGTTCGCCGCCTACGGTCTCGGACTGGTCGTTCCCCGGGCAACCAAGGCTTCAGGTGCCGTCTCGATCGTGACCGGCACGATTGCCGTCATCTTCTGGCAAATCCTTTCCGGAGGCGGGTTCTATCTGGGAATCCTGCCGGTGGTTTTCGGGTGCGCGATCGGCACCATCACCTTCTTCCTCATCAACGCGATCCAGTGGAAGCAGGGTGTGGAACCCGCGCCTTCCGTATTCATTCCGACTACGAAGTGATCCGCAACCGCAACGCATGGAGTGCCTTCCCTTTTCCCGAAGGCACTCCAATTTCTTTCTTTCGATCATCGACCGCGGATTCGGCAAGCAGGCTTTGCCGTTCACACTCATGGATGTTTGGGTACCGCTTGAAGAACTGCGCATGCTCGGCATCCGGAAGCCTGGGGACGAACGCTTGGCGCACCCATCCCCGGAAACGGTCGATGGCAAGGAACGAACTTAGGCTTTTCCGAACTTCGTCTTCGGTTGCTTGCAACGCGGGCAATGCCAATCCTCGGGAAGCTTCTCGAACGGCGTTCCCGGGGCGATACCCTGGCTTGGGTCTCCCACTGCGGGGTCGTAGACATAGCCACAGACGCTGCAAACATATTTGCCCGTAGCCGTCTTGCGCATCTTCGGTTCCTTCGGGGCGATGACCGCAGGGGGATTGTCCAGGTCGACGACTTTCTTTGCCTCAAGATTCTCCCATCCGAGCGGGGTATGGGTCGACACGTAGACGGTCGGATGGGTGGCGATGAAGGCGCGGACCATGTCGAGTGTCTTGCGCGCCTCGGCCTTGTCCTCGTAGACGACAGACAGCTTGTTGGCGTACAAAGCCTCGTCGCAATAGGTCACATCGCCATGGATCAGATAGAAAAGTCCCCCGTCCTCGACAATGACGATGGAATTGCCTGTCGTGTGGCCGGGAGCGGAAATGAAGTGCACGCCCTCGCAGATTGTCTGGGAAGCAGGGAAATTCGCGTATGGGCCATCGGTGAACCCGACGGGGACGACATTGGGCAGCTGCAACTCGGCGGCCTTGGCCTCGACCGCGGAGGCATAGATCTTCGCGTGGGGGAAATGCTTCAACGCTCCGGTATGGTCGGCATGCTTGTGGGTGACCAGGATCTTGGTCACCTGGTCGGCCGTATATCCGGCTTTTTCCAACGCGGGCAGGTAGTCGCTGATCTTTTCCCCCATGTAGAGCATGGTCTTCTCCTCGACGACCTGACCCGGATATCCGTCCGGCATGCCCGTATCGACCAGAATGACCTCCTTGCCCGTATCGATCAGATAATTCTGCAGGCTGGAGCGATAGCGGATGGCGGGATTGTATGCAGCGGGTCCTTCCTCTCCGCCAAAGGCGAACGGCTGGACCATGAAACCGTCTTGGAACAATTTGATAGCCTTGATTGTCATTTTTCGACTCCTTGGCTCCCATTCTTGCATGATTTGCCGTTCATAACCAGCCCATGATCCCGTCGGCAACGAAATCACAAATACGCGAATAGTGTTTCCCGACATCTTCCAAACGCTATAGTATTGGTATCCAGGGAATGCGGATTTTCCGCATCGAGGAAAACCGAATGAAACACAAGAAATTCGCAAGGATCTTTATTGAGGGAATCATCGAGAAAGACAATGACACCTACAACCAGGAGTGGTTGCTGGACACGATCGACAATCTGGCAGACAAGAAGCACATCATGGGAATCATCGTGCATATCGACTCGCCGGGAGGTGGTGTCTATCAGACCGATGAGGTGTACAAGGCATTGCTCGCATACAAGAAGGAAACGAAGAAACCGGTATATGCGTACTTCGGGTCCCTTGCGGCAAGCGGCGGATATTACATCGGACTCGCGGCGGACAAGATCTTCGCCAACAGGAACACCCTTACCGGTTCCATCGGCGTCATCTCCGCCCGGTTCCTTGACGCTTCCGAATTGCTGGGAAAGGTCGGCATCAAGTCCGAATACATCCATACGGGCAGGAACAAGACCATGGGCGACATCGCCACACCACCCACCCAAGAGCAGATCGCCATCATGCAGCGCATCTCCGATGAAAGCTACGAGCAGTTTACGGAGCTTGTCGCAGAAAGAAGGAACCTGAGCATCGAGAAGGTGAGGGAACTTGCCGATGGAAGGATCTATTCGGCGAAGCAGGCGCTTGAAGCCGGGTTGATCGATGAGATTGCCGATTTCAAGGAAGCTTGCGATTCCATCGAGAAGGACCTCGGATATTCCCTGACGATGGTCGACTACAAGAGGAAAAAGAAGGGGCTCCTCAAGAAATACCTGGGATCGAAAAGCCAGAGCGGCGCCGATGCCGTATTGGCAAAGCTGAAATCCCCGGCACCTTTTCCCGCTTTTTTCTTTGATCCTGGGAGATTCAGGTAGTTCCTATGCTTCCCACATTGCCGAGGAGGACCGGGTTGCTGAGCTATTTCAGACTTTTTGAGGAAAGCCTGCTTTCTCCCGAACCGGCGTGGCTCGTCGAGTTGGAACGAAGGGGCAGGCAATGGTTCGGACGAGCATGGAGCGACGAGGAGGGGCTTCCTGTCCCTCAGATGCGAGCGCTCCGGGTAACGTCAAAACGGATGGAGCGGCTTTACCGTATCGTCAGGCACTGGGAACCAATGACTCTCATGCAGGAAGACGCTTCCGTCTCGCCATGGGTCCTCGTGTATCGGCTCGATGGCAAGGCGATCCGCAAGACAGGATTCGCGCATCCCTCCACCTGGAACCAGCTCGTCTGGTTGTGCAGGGAAATGCTCCCCGTACCGTTTCTCTGGCAATCTTCCCTGCGCAAGGCCGAGCTCAGCATCAACGGCATGGGCCATTTGCGCATGCTCGCCGATGGTCCCCGGGGAACCCTTTCCGTTTCCTCCCGTCGTCCGGAGGTCGCCATCGTGCGCACCGACAGCGATGCCTGCATGTCCGCACTGGAGTTCCTGGAAGGATTCCTAGACGAGCAGCCGGATGGACACCACGATGGTCCCGTCCTGACCATTACCTATCACCCTGTCGACAAACCGTCTTTTTCCCTGAAGCGCAGATTCTCTACCGGCTCCCTGCCAGAGCATTGGCAGTCCTTTGCGACCTTCTTCGAGAAACTCACCACCCTTCCCTTCCGACCCCTTCTTTCGGACGGTTGGCATTGTTACGTCCTCGTCCGGGTCAAGCAATGGAAGAACAAGGAATTCTGGTATCGGGCCCGAAGACGCACCCACCATCTGGGCGAGGTTGTCTTTGCGCCATGGGGAGAGGACAACACTCTCACCACCGGTACCATCACCTCCATCCGTTTCTGCCAGGAAAACGAAGTGCCGTTCCCTTTGGAAAGGACCAAGTTCCTTGAAGAGAATATCCTGGAGTATCCAGTCCTTGCCGCAGAAGCAAGGGCGAAGGAATGACAGGCAGACCTCTGCCGGTAGGAAAACCGGCTCCATACAGATGCTTGTGGGATGAAGCGGGAAACCCAATGGATCATGGGTGGATAGGCACCCTGCTCCCATGAGCGACCGCGTCATGGACGACATGCCCCTCCCACAGAACCTGTGCGCGGCGAGAAGCAACAAACAGGTGGCTACGGCAGAAGGAGTGCTGAACACTGGCTATCCCACAAAACAAAAAAAGGCAACTTGACTCCTTTGGAAAATCAAGTTGCCGGAGAGCGGGAGACGGGGATCGAACCCGCGACAACCACCTTGGCAAGGTGGAGCTCTACCACTGAGCCACTCCCGCATTGCGCCTTGCGAGCGACGTTCCTTTTGTAGCACACCTTGGATTGTCCATGCAAGGGGGTTCGTGGGTTTGACGCATGTTCCATACGACAATTCTCCAGCCAAAGCCCCTTGCTTTTCCTTGCCATCATTCGCAACCATGTCTGGGTCTGTCCGGCAGTAAAATCACGGGGACGACCTGACACTCAACGAGTATATCGTCCGAAATGTGGGACAACTATCATGCAGCTACTTCGCGCCGACGGGCCGCTTCCGAAGCCGGGATTCCTCCGATGGAATGCTTCCCCATGAGTGTCGGCAGCATGCCGGTCATGAAAGCGATGCCCAAGCAGGCAGGAAGACACCGCGACCTTCCGGAGAATATCATCTTCCCCTGAGAGCGGATGACTTCCGTACAAGATCCCGGAATTCGCTCGGCGAGGATTGCCTGCTCCGGCGGTACAGGCGGGAGAAGTAGAGAGCGTCATCGTATCCCACCATGGCCGCCGCCTGGGAGATGGTCATTCCGGGATCATGCTTGACGAGTGTCTCGAACTTCTGGAGTTTCTGGCCGATCACGGCGCTTTTGAACGAAATGCCCAGCCGCTTTTTCATCGCATGCGTTATGGTTGAGGGGCTTTTCCCCACTACCGAGCTCACCTCCTCGAGGGATATCGCCCTTCCGATATGTTTCTCGACATAAGCGAACACCTGTTCGATGATGTCGCTCTGACGGACCCGGAGACTTTGGGTGGAAGCCAGCAGTTCGAGGTTCTGGGAAAACAGGCTGGTGATGCGGCGGACCTTCTCGGAAGAAAACAGCGGACGGTCGGTATACGCTTTCTCGAGCACTTGCGGGTCTCTACCGCCCGACACCCAGGCATCCACCACATCCTTCGGAGGAAGGGCATTCCTGCGGAACTGCCCCATCATGGCATATGCCACCACCTTCCCTTCCAGACGGATGGGCACAATGATTTCGGTCATCCCTCCATGGCACGGATAGCACAGCGACCGGCCGCTCTGTCCGCAACGTCTGCACATCAGCCAGTCCAGATGCATGCAACGGGGACGGAGTCTCAGTTCCTGCTGGATCATCAGGCAGTAATCGCTCGCATCCGAATGATACCCTACCAACCACTCTTCCATCTTCACGGAATAAAACGTGATCTTCACGTCAAAGCAATACGAAAAGTTGTCGACCAAGCTTTTCACGCGCGGGTCAAAAAAGAGCCGGACATCCATATCCATAATACGTATGGTACCATATATTGCAGATTTGTCCATGTTTTCAGCATCTCCGTCCATGTTCAATTTGGGAAAGAGCCTTAGACTTCAGATATGGACATCGCAAACATTGTGGGACAATTCGCGACAAACGGAACCTTGCAGGATAGGCGCGCCAACACCACCGGACATATCAACACGACAATCATGGTCCGCACCTCTGCGGGTTCTTCCTATGTGTTGCAACGGATCAACACGGCCGTTTTCCCGCATCCCGCCGAACTTATGGAAAACATCCATCTCGTCACCACCCATATCGCAAGCAAGGTGGCCGGACTTCCCGACGCTTCGCGGAGACACCTGTCCATCATTCCCACCAAGGATGGCAGATTGTTCCATCAAGAGCCCGATGGTTCCTGCTGGCGGATGTACGCTTTCATCGACCAGGTGGACAACTACGACACGGTGGCAGACGAAGAAATCGCGTATCGGTTCGGCCGTGCGGTCGGACTGTTCCAAAGCCAAATGCGGGATTTCGACGGGGACCGGCTTTTCATCACCATCCCCCACTTCCATGACATGGCTTGGCGCTACGCCCAATTGGATGCGGCAGTGAAATCCGACCGGTGCGGCCGGGTAAAGGAAACAAGACCGGAGCTGGCGTACCTGGAGGAGAACCGGAGGCGAGGGTGCGCGATCTGGGATCTCTGGCAGGCAGGGCGGCTGCCCACCCGGGTAACCCACAACGATACGAAGGTGAGCAATGTCCTTTTCGGAAAGGACGGCCTATCTTGCATGATTGACCTGGACACCGTCATGCCCGGCACCATCCTGTTCGATACAGGAGACATGATCCGGACGGCGACCACTACCGCGGCGGAGGATGCACCGGACGTCACGCAGGTACACTGCGATACCTCGTGTTTCCGGGCCCTTCTGGAAGGGTATGCGGAAGCCGCTTCCTTCCTGACGGAAGCCGAGGCGTCTCTCCTTGCCGAGAGCGGTCGGACGATCACGCAGATCATGGCAGTGAGGTTTCTCACCGACTATCTCGACGGGGACCGGTATTACGCCACCAGCAGGCCGGGTCAAAACCTTGACCGGGCCCGGAACCAACTTGCTTTCATGCGTTCCATGGACGCGCAAAGGGAGAAAATCCCACATATTCCATCATTGGCTCAAAGGAGGAGTTCCGTATGAAAAGATGGTTGACAGCAGTGGCGTTGATGTGCGCATCCGCCTTATTCGCCGGCGGAATGACGGAAAAGGAAGCCCCCGTATCGGATTCGGCCCTGCATGCGAATCTCGAGTATTGGTCCAGCTACAACGCGAATGAGAACCAGGGAATCATTCTGCAAGAGGCCGCCGACGATTTCATGAAACAGAATCCTGGCGTGAAAATCACCATGACCTTCAACGGCCGGGACAACAGGACTCTGGCGACCAGTGCCATCCAGGCTGGCACGAAAGTCAGCATGATGGACGCCAATGCCGACAACATCCAGGTGCGGTGGTCTGACTTCCTGCTTGACCTGAGCCCCTACATGTCCCAGGCATATCCGGGAACGGACGGGGCGAGCCTCGAGTCCTGCCTGATGCCGAGCATGATGGCCCTCGACCGCAAGCTCTTCGATGGAAAAATAGGCTTTGTCCCCTTCCTGCCCCAGGCGTATATGATCACCTGCAACAAGGGCATCTTCGAAAAGTGCGGCATCACGACGTATCCGAAGACGTGGGATGAACTGCTTGCGGCATGCAGGAAGATCAAGGACGCCGGATACATCCCCATTTCCACCGACTCCTTCTACTGCAACAGCTGGCTGGGCTATTATCTTTCCCGCCTCTGCGGCACGCAGTTCGTGGAACGGCTGGCGAGCGAACCCGCCTTGTGGAAAGATCCCCGGGTGCTCGAGGGGGCCAAAGCGATCGAGCAGGTAGCCAAACTGGGGTATTTCGATCCGGACATCGCCTCGCTGGTGTATCCGACAGCCCAGCAGAACATGGTCATCAACGAGAACATCGCCATGTATATCAACGGGACGTGGCTTCCCAACGAGGTTGCCGCTTCCACCAGCGATACCTTCAGATGGGGGTTCTTTGCGTTTCCGACGGTTCCCAATGGCGTTGATGGCCTGGAGTCGCTCTGCTATTCGACGTTCGGCATCGCCGTCAACAAGAGCTGCACGCAGGAGGAGGTCGACGCCGCCATGGCGTTCGCGGCTTTCATCGTGACCGGAAAGTACGACCAGGAATTCGCCGACATGGCGAACGCCATCCCCGTCAACGTGAAATCCACCTGGCCAAAGAACCTGGAGGAGGCGAAGGTGGTGTTCGACCAGTGCACGAACCGCTATCCTTCCCAGACAGGGTTCTTCCTGAACAGCAAAAGCAAGCAGGTCATCACCGACGCGTGCCTGTTGCTCATGAGCGGGAAAATCAGCGCAGAGGAATTTGTCGTACAAGCCTCCAAGTTCTGATGCATCCAAAAACCAATGGGGGTGGGGGCCTTGCCCCGCATCCCCATTCGGGAGCCTTTCCATGAAACTTGACACAAAAAACCTTTTTCTCTTTCTCGGTCCTGCGGTATTTCTTATTGTTTCGGTATTACTCTACCCGGTTTGCCGGACCACGGTCATGAGCATGTTCGACGTGAAGAGCGTCGTCGCGCCCATGAGCGAATGGCGGTTCGTCGGGGTGTCGAACTTCGTTTCCCTGGCCCGCACCTCGGTTTTCCTCCGCTCCATGGCGAACATCACCAAGCTATGGATATATGGAGGACTGGCCACCATTTTCTTCGCCTTGATCTTCGCTGTCGCGTTCACCACCAATCTGAAAGGAAAGAAATTCTTCCGCGCGATCATCTATCTGCCCAATGTCATCGCAGCCATCGCTGTCGGTTACATGTGGCTGCTCTATATCTACAACAGCAAGTTCGGGTTCATGGCAAGCATCGGAAGGATGCTGCACTGGTCCGCATTGGAGCGTTTCAGCTGGCTGGACAACCAGCATATCTTCCTCTCGATGCTCATCGCTTTCGTGTATGGAAACATCGGATATTTCATGTTGATCTTCATCGCCGGCATCGAACGGATTCCCTCCGACTTCTATGAAGCCGCACGGATCGAAGGCGCGAACGTGTTCTCCCAGTTCGCGAAGATCACCCTTCCCCTCATCAAAGGGGTCTTTTCGACCGCCCTGGTCCTTTGGACCACCCGCACGATAGGGTTCTTCGCGCTTTCCCAGGTATTCCAGAGCGTACGGACCTATACGCCGATGCTGTTCGTGTACGAGACATTGTTTGGAACCGAGGTGACCCAGGGGGGCGTCCACGCAGGACTTGCCGCGTCCAGCGCGGTCACCATGACCATCATCGTGGTGGTTGTCTCATCATTGCTCAGCAAAATCGTGAAGGAGGAAACGGTATGAAACCAAGGAAGAACGGCGGAACGAACGTGTTCAGGCAGGAGCTTCGCCGCGCCCCCGCTTACGCGATCGGCATCCTCTGGACGATTTTCACCGTCGTGATGATCGGATGGATCATCCTGGCGTCGCTTTCCACAACCAGGGAGATCTTCAGCGGACAGCTTCTGCACAGCGGCTTGCACTTCGAGAACTACCAGAGGACCCTCATCCGGAACAAGCAGGCGGCGAGCCTTGTCAATTCGGTCATCTATACGGTTCCTTCCTGTGTGCTTTCCCTGCTGGCAAGCGCGCCGGCCGCCTATTGCCTCGGCCGTTTCAAATTCCGAGGGAACACCCTGCTGCAGAAAGCCGTGCTCGTCTGCATGGGCGTACCGAGCGTGATGCTGATCATGCCGCTCTTCTCCACTGCCAGCAAGCTCCATCTTGCAGGCAGCCACCTGACCCTCGTCTACATCTACACCGCTTCCGCCATTCCCTATACGACATTCTTCCTGATGACCTTTTTCCGCAGCATCTCCACCTCGTTCGAGGAAGCGGCCACCATCGACGGTTGCACGCCATGGCGGTGTTTCTGGTCGATCATGTTCCCGCTCGCCCAGCCCGCGCTTGTCACCATATTGATTTTCAATTTCATCCGCTTCTGGAACGAGTATTTCATCGCGCTCGTCTTTGCGAACAAGGCGAAACTCAGACCCATCGGCGTGGCTTTGTACCAGACTGTCTACTCGATGATGAACACCGGCGACTGGGCGGGACTGCTCTGCTCGGTAGTCATTGTCTTCGTCCCGACCGTGGCCATCTACATCCTCCTCTCTGACAAGATCGTAAGCGGCGTGACTGCCGGAGGCATCAAGGAATGACCATGACGAAGAAACCCAATATCCTGTTTATCCTTTCCGATGACCAAGGGGCGTGGGCCCTGCACAGCGCAGGATGCGACGAGCTGCAGACTCCGAATCTGGACCGGCTCGCGGAGCGGGGGACCCGGTTCGAGAACTTCTTCTGCGTCTCTCCGGTGTGTTCTCCGGCACGTGCCTCCATCTTCACCGGAACCATTCCCTCCGTGCATGGGATCCAGGATTGGCTGCGTGGAGGCAACATCGACCTTGGACAGCATCCGTCCCTCAAAGGGGATGCCCGCTATGCAGGTGAAAGCAAGACGATTCCTTATCTGGAAGGGCTGACCTGCTATACGGACATTCTAGCCAAAGCGGGCTATCGGTGCGGTCTCTCGGGCAAGTGGCACATGGGCGACAGCGTCCATCCCCAGCATGGGTTCACCGAATGGTACACCATCGCCAAAGGCGGCTGTCCCTACTATAAGCCGGACATGGTCCGCGACGGGAACATCGAGACTCTGGAGGGACAGTATGTCACCGACCTGATTACCGATGACGCCATCGGCAACCTCCGGAGGTATGCAAAGGGAAACCAGCCTTTCTACCTGAGCGTCCACTACACGGCTCCCCATGCACCCTGGGACGAGGCGAACCATCCCAAGAGGTTCCTTGACTTGTACCGGGATACCGACTTCCCCTCGGTCGCGGACGAGCCGCTCCATCCGTGGCTCACCCTTGCCGCGCCGTACAAACCCGGCCCCGAAGGACGGAAGGAGCAAATCCGCGGCTATTTTGCCGCCATCACCGCAATGGATGAAGCCATCGGCAGGATCCTTGCCGAACTTGCAAGGCTCGGACTGGAGGAGGACACCATCGTCGTCTTCACCTCGGACAACGGAATGAGCCTTGGCCAGCACGGTGTCTGGGGCAAGGGCAACGGGACGTTTCCCCAAAACATGTATGACTCATCGGTAAAGATTCCCTGCGTCATCTCCTGGCCAGGCCATGTTCCGCAGGGTCGGGTCGACCAGTCGCTTCTTTCCCACTACGACCTCTTCCCCACCTTCCTCGCGGTACTGGGGCTCACAAAACCAGAAACCTGCCAACCGCTTGTCGGCACCAGTTTCGCCGAGCTGTTCCAAGGGCAGGCAATCAGGCAAACAGACCGCCCTGTGGTCGTTTACGACGAGTATGGTCCGGTAAGGATGATCCGCACGAAGCGCTGGAAGTACGTCATGCGCATCCCCTACGGTCCGGACGAGCTGTACGATCTTTTCGCCGACCCGGACGAGCATGACAACCGAATCGATGATCCCGGGCTGCAGAAGCAAAGGGAGGAACTGCGGGAGCAAATCATTGCGTGGTTCACCACCTATGTGGATCCCGCAAGAGACGCCAGCCATGAGTGCAATACGGGCTACGGGCAACTGCGGCGTGTGGGGACCAAGAGCGAAGGGAAACCCGTCTTCAGCGAGGAGGGCCCCTACCGGAGGAGCATCCAGGACGCGTTTGACCGGTTCGCAAAACCGGACGGGCGGCAACCGTAGCCATGGAGGATTCTCGCCCCATGAAAAGAATGCTTGCCTGCCTGCTGGGACTCTTGTTGTCCGCCCTCCCCTTGTTTCCCTCCCGGAGCGCTCCAAGGCAACTGCAGGATTACGGGGTGTTTCTCGGCCTTGACGCAGGACAGCTTTCCCGGACGGATGGATACCGTCTCGTCGTGATCGACCCTGCCGAGGTTCCGGCGCAGGCCATCGTCCGGATGCACCAGGACGGCAAAACGGTGTATGGATATCTCAATATCGGTTCGATCGAGGTATATCGTCCCTTCTATGACCGTTTCAGGAATCTTTCCCTTGGCACCTATGAGGGCTGGCCGGACGAGCGATGGGTTGATGTGTCCTCTTCCGCGTGGCAGGACTTCCTCACGGATGAGCTGGGACGACAGTACGTGGACAAGGGCCTCGACGGCCTCTTCCTGGACAATGCCGACGTCTATGACCACTATCCTGCCGAAGCGATGTTCCAAGGGCTTTGCACGATTCTGAAAGGGCTCAAGCGGTATCATCTGCCGCTTGTCCTGAACGGCGGCGATACCTTTGCCAGAAAGTGCATGCAAGAAGGCACCGCCCGGTCGCTGTTTGATGGAATCAATCAGGAATCGGTGTTTACCAGCGTGGATGTCGCAAAGGGAACGTACGGGAAACAACCATCATCCATATCGGCCTACTTCCAGGATTATCTCTCTGCGGCGAAGGAATGCGGCTTATCCGTGTATCTGGTGGAATACCGGGCGAGCAAAGCCCTTGCGAGGCAGATTGACGCATATTGCGCAAAGAACGGTTTCCTTTGGTACAACGCAAAGGGAATCGAACTACGCTAGATACATTGCTGCGCCTCCCACAAAAATGGCTCTGTACAGGTTTTTGTGGGATGAAGCGGAAGGAATACAAGGAATCATCGGCGGTATCGTCCAGCCGCATTTGCGCGCTACCAGAGACGACTGCAACAGAAGGGGTCCGGACACGCAGGACCGCTTTACAGAGTCAGCCTGTTCTTGCATCAAACCTGTCGGAGGCCCTGTCTCCAGAGCGAACAATGTCCCGCAAGCACTCTCAAAGCCGGTTATCCCACGACATGCTGGTTTGAACAGGAAGGAATGCATCGAAGTTGAAACTCGCGGCCTTCCGATTTGAACATAAAAAAACAACTTGACTTCCTTTCAGAAATCAAGTTGCTGGAGAGCGGGAGACGGGGATCGAACCCGCGACAACCACCTTGGCAAGGTGGAGCTCTACCACTGAGCCACTCCCGC
>CAJMOS010000016.1 GCA_905215015.1 uncultured bacterium
AGCCGTCGTACATCTCCCTCACCTTCCCTAGGTACGCCTCGCGGCACATCCCCGTGTCCTTGACTCCTTGCTCGATATACCCGGCAAAGTTCCCTTCCAGTTCTTCCTGGGTATACCCCAGCATCGTCGCGTACGCAGGATCTAGGGAGATGTCGTTCAGGTTGTTCAGGCCGGAGAACACCCCCACCTTCGCGTACTTCGTCACCCCCGTCATGAACACGAACCGCAGCAAGGCGCCTTTCGCCTTGATCACCTGGTAGAAGCCCCTCAGCGTGTCCCGCAAATCCTCCGCATGCTCCGAGAAGGCGTTGTCCGACAGCACCTTGTCGTACTCGTCGACCAGGACAACCACCTTCCCCTGCACGGCAAGCTTCTCGATAAGGCCCGAGAACTGCTCGGCGCCCTTCACCGTCTCCGGAATCCCCGACACGCCATAGGCCTCGGCAACCTTCCGGACTCTGCGCGCGAGCCAGCCGTCAAGCCCCTGGGGCGTATCCTCCGGACAATCGCCGAAATCGATGTGGATGACTGGATACGTCTTCCAGTCGTAGTCCGTCTTGTCGATGGCAAGACCCTTGAACAGATCCCTCTTCCCTTGGAAGATCGCCTCCAGCGTGGAGATGGTCAGCGTCTTCCCGAATCGGCGGGGACGGGAGAGGAAGAACATGTTGCCTTCCTGACGGACAAGGGAATGCAGATACGCGGTCTTGTCCACGTACACGTAGCCCCCTCGCCGAAGATTCTCGAACGAGCCGTTCGCCGTCATGATGGGAAGAAGTTGCTTGCTCATGGCTCAAGGATACCACAGCCATGCCCTGGTGGCAAAGAACGCCCATTTCTGATTAAAACAAAAGGCTGTCCCCGAAAGGACAGCCTGAACAATCTGCGGCAGAAAGGACTCGAACCTTCACGAAGTTTCCCCCACAAGCACCTCAAGCTTGCACGTCTACCATTCCGCCACTGCCGCATACACTGCGTTTGTAACGGAATGAACAATACAACAGGTTGCCTTCTTCCGTCAAGGGTTTTCGCCGGCCTACCTTAGGCATGAAAAGGAGGCTCTCCAGAAAAACGACGGGCGACATTCCAGGGGAACGGATATGGGGGTCGCCAGCCAATCCGTTTTACTTGGGATGTTGTCGAACCAGGCAAAAAAGCATACCTTTGAAGCATGTCGCTCAACCATCGGGAAATTGCCTTGATCCTTAGCGAGCTGCCTTTGGCAGGCTCGGTGATCCAGCACGTCATCCAACATGATTTCCACTGCCTGACGTGGGAGATGTACAGCCAGGGAACCGGGCGATGGGAACTCTACACCGAAATCGGTACCGCCCAGAGCCGCATCCATCGGGTGAGCCGCATGGTCGCTGCCGTCCAAGGACAAAAAACGGCGAAGCTGCAACGTTTCGTCCAATTCGCCCGCAAACACCTGGAAGGCGCAAGAATCACCAATGTCCATCAGGCAGCCTTCGACCGCATGATCGACCTGTCGCTTGACAACCACGGCACGCAGATGCACCTGATCATCCGCCTGTACAGCGGACCCCAGGCCAACATCATCGTCACCGATGCCACTTACACGATCCTTGACTTGCTGTACCGCAGGCCCAATCGTGGCGAGACAAGCGCACGGAAGCTCGTGCTCCCTCCCGAGCGTACGGAAGAGGGAAAGGTCTTCGAGGTCAGGCCCCGGCAGGAAAACCTCAGCTTCAACGAGCAAATCGAGGCCGAATACGGGCAGGCAAGCAACAGGGATTCCCTCGCGGGGCTGATGGCGAAGGTCTGCCAGAAGCGCGACAGGGAGCTGAAGCAGCTCGAGGGCACGGCAAGAAGCCTGAGCCGGAAGGCCCAGGCGAACGCGGGATACATGGAGTTGAAGCTTGAGGGAGACTTGCTCTCCAGCAACAAATACCTGCTCAGACCCCACATGGACCACGTCGAGGTGGACGATTACACGACGGGCGGCAAGCGCGTCATCGCCTTGGATCCGAAGCTGACTCCAAGCGAGAATATCGAGGCCTGCTACGCCCGTTACCAGAAGGCGAAGGGCACCTGGCAAGACAGCGTGCGGGAGTACGAGAAGATCAAAGCCCAGAAGGCGGGACTGGAAACCCATTACCGGGAACTGTTGCTCCCCTGTGACGACGAGCGGGTGATGATCCGCCGCCTGCAGAAGGATCTCAAAGAAGAAACCGCCGACAAAAAGACGGAGAGCATCAGTCCGGGACTGACGTTCCACAGCGGCAAGTTCACCATCCTCGTCGGCCGCAACGCGAAGGAGAACGACGCGCTGCTACGCCACTGGGTGAAAAGTTACGACTGGTGGATGCATACCCGCGATTGGCCGGGCGGATATGTCTTTATCAAGGCGTTCAAGGACAAAAGCGTGCCCTTGGAGGTGATGCTGGACGCGGCCAACCTGGCCGTGACCTACAGCAAAGGAAAAAACCAAGGGTCGGCGGACTTGTACTATACCCAGGTCAAATATCTGCGCAGGGCCAAGGACGGGCCCCTGGGACTGGTCCTACCCACCCAAGAAAAGAATTTCTTCGTGAAGGTCGACCAGGACCGGCTTATGCGCGTCATGCAGACCAAGGAGGGAAGCGATGACTGAGAAGCCCTTCATGCATATCTTCTATCCCGAGGACATCGAGCCGGCGCTCCCGCATGCGGCGCCCCGTCCGCTTCCCGCGGCGATCCTGGTGCCGGATGCGGCCTACGACTGGGTCAAGGAGGAAATCCGAGGCCCATATGAGCGCATGAGCGCAAGCAATCCGGCATTGGCCATCGTGCTCTCACCTCTGCACCAGGAGGTCCGCAAGGAGAGCGGCGCCACCTTTGCCTTCATCCCCGAGGATGAGACGTTTGGACGGCTTTCCCTCTATTCGCCGGAGACCATTCCGGCCTGGATGGGCAGGGACGACGCCTATTTCCATGAGGAGCCGGCACCGGAGGAACAAGGCTCGGTCATCGAAGCATTCTTCCCCCATACGGCCATCCTCCCCATCCTGGTCAAGCCGGACCTTTCCTCCAGGGATTGCCAGTGGTTGTCCGGCTTCCTTGACCAGTGCATCGAAGCGGAACCTCGGACCCTGGTGGTTTCCTGCCTGAACGGGAACGGGCTTGCCACCAGCAAGACGGCAAACAAGGATTTCCTTTCCCTGTGCGGCCTGCTTGAGGCAGGAAAACCTTTGCTTGGAGCCTTGCATTCCCACCAGATCTCCTCACTCGGGACCGGCATCCTCGAGTCAATCGGACGCTGCAAGCGCCTTCCCGGCAACTGGCACCTGACGGGATTCTCGCTCAGGAACAACCACTTCACCAAGCTACCCGATCCTCTTCCCGAAGAAGAAGGCAGGTATGCCTGGCACATTTCAGGCTTCAAAGGAAACTGAACATGGACATCACGAATATCGCACCAAAAATCATCCAGACGGAAATCGATGGCGTTAAGTCCACCTGCATTGTCCTTGGCGACACCCGCACCCACCTGCCCGGCTATCTCCTGCAGGGCAAGAGCCAGGTTGGATTCTCGTTGAAGGACGGGCTGGTCACCGCCATCTCCTGGGAGGGCATCGCCATCGTCGACGGCATGCAATGTCTCAGGCTTCCATCCATGCCCCTCTATTCGGTGTGGGAGCTGGCAGACAAGCGGCGGGGAGAGACCCTTTCCTTCGTGCGCGACTTCATCCAGCTTCTTGGCAGGATGGAGGAAAGCTTCATTTCCTTGGAGAGCGGCACCATCCCCCTGTGGAGGATGTACGGGCTTGAGGGTGGCGGCGTCTTCCTGCTGCCCCCCTCCCTTTCCAGCGCGATCGAGGCATGCATGGGCGAACAGGCACGCGAGGCAAGCTTCAACAACTGGGTCCATTACGACCTGCACAAGCCGTACACCCTGATCGACCAGATGGCCCAGCTGCTGTACCTGGGCGCCACAGGGAGAGTACCGCTCGCCAACCCGGACACGCGGGAGGACCACTGCGACATCCTTCCGCTACGCCTTCTGGGGACCAACCTGGAGACGGATCTGGTGCGCTTGGTCGACGACGTGCTGCACGCCAAGCTGACGGAACAGCGGGACCTGACAGGGAACCAGCAGCCCCAGCAGGCGCTCTCCTGGCTCGGAGAGCAACTGGCCACGATGCAGTGGCCCGAGCATGTCGAGTCGGAACCGGACGCGGGCGCGGTCTCGCTTTTCGAGGAGCGGCAACACAAACGGGCTTCCAGGCGTCGTTTCTGGCGCAAGCGCGGATGGCTGGTGGTCACCATCACCGCCATCGTCCTCTCGGTCGGCTACTTCACCGCCAGCAGGATCAGGCAGGCATTGACGCCTCCCTATACCTACGGCATGAGCGACGAGCAGATCATCGCCGAATACTACGCAGCCCAGAGCGAGCTGGATGTGCAGAAGCTTGACGCCAGCCTCGCGCCCCACGTGAAAAGCCCGGCGGAGCTCGAAGTGATGAACCTGTTCGTCAACCGCCAGACCCGGCAGGCCTACGAGAACATCAAGGCAATCATCAACGTCAACGACTGGATCTCCCAGGGAAGACCCGCCATCGGCTCCTCACAGGGGTTGTACGGAGTGACCGACGTGCAGATCAAGCAGGTCTCGCCTGACTCCTATCAGGTGACCAGCACGATCTACACGCCCTTCCCCTATGATGACGGGGACGAGACCGCCAAGGTGAGAGACGGATACACATTGGCCTTCGTCTATACCCAGCGACAGGATTTCACCTTCGAGACCAACAAGCGGGGATGGAGACTGATTGCCAGCATCACCAACGTGGACTACCACAAGGTGGAGACAATCGAGATACCGGTCACTCCGGACAAGCTTTCCCAGAAAGCTCAAGCTGCAAACGCCGCCTACTCTCTGATGTCTCCAGCCAAGTGACGGAGGAGAAGCTCTTGAAGAAGGTCATCTGCCGCTTCGCGTAGAGGCGGCTGTTGCGTACGATCTCCGCCTTGATGGTCGCAAGGCTGCACTCCCCTTCCTTGCGGGCGGTGAAGAACTCACGATAGCCGATTCCCTGCATGCCCGGCCAAGATTCTTGGGCTCCATGGGCGATCAGGGCACGGATTTCATCCAACAGTCCTTCCTGAAACATTTCCTCGACCCGCAGCGCGATACGCTCGTCAAGTTCTTTCTGCGGCCGGGTCAGGCCATAGACCAAGGGCTTCATCCCGTAGCGGGGGGTATCACCGGGCTTGAAGGCGGAGAGCGGCTTCCCGCTGCACCGATAGACTTCCAACGCGCGGGTGATCCGGTAGGCATCATTGGGGTGGATACGGAGGGCGCTCTCCGGGTCGACCTTGCCTAGTTCCCGGTACGCCCATCCGAGGCCTTTCCGCTCCGTCTCTTCGGCCACCTCGGCCCGGACCACGGGGTCGCTGGCCGGGGCCTCGGAAAGGCCATAGAGGAAATGCTTGAAATAGTAGGCGGTACCGCCACAGAGAATCGGGACCTTTCCCTGGGAGACGATGTCCCGGACAGCCTGGTCGGCAAGCTCGAGGAACCTCGCGACCGTGAATTGGTTCCAAGGATCCTCGACATCAATCAGGTAATGCCGGATATATGCGCGAACATCGGCCGGCACTTTCGCCGAGCCGATGTCCAATCCTCGATAGACCTGAATGGAATCCGCATTGATGACCGCGAACCGGCCTGGGTCGAGGTGTGTAAGAAAATCCGTCTTTCCCACTCCCGTAGGGCCGAAGAGAAAGACGATGCGGGCGAAAGGGTTACTGCTCCGCAGGCTGGTACTTGATCTCGTCATGGACGGCTTTTTCGAGAACGACACTGACGATTTTCTCGTTCTTCTTCTCGATCTCCTCACCGCCACAGCCCGGTTGGCTCAGGATGTCCGCTTCCTTGATGGCTGCGCAGGTCATCTGGTAGACGTTGCCGGAAAAATCTTCAATTTCTTTCAAAGGGATGCTCACGCTCTTCACTCCTTGTACGAAGTACGAATGGTACTATACGCAAAAAAAACAAACGTGTACAGACTCAGGCGCCCAGGCTCCGTGCCTTGGCGACAATCCGCGAGGCCACCTCCTCGGCCGGAATCTCGGAGGTGTCGATGACCAGGTCGGCCACGCTGGTATCGCTGTTGTCGATGCCATACAGCCGCTTGTAGCGGGCGCTATCATGGGCGTCACGCCCGCAGGTCTCACGCATGCGCTGTTCAAGCGTGCCGCCTTCGCGCTTCTGGATCCGCCTGGCGCGGACTTCGGGAGAAGCAGTCAGGTAGACTTTCAGATCCGCCTCCTTCAGCATCCAGATGGCCAGCCTGCTGCCAAGCACGCAGTCCTTGCTCGCCATGGCAAGCCTGACTTGACGGGAATCCACCTCGCGGTCCGGCTCGTCGCTTGTCTCGGCGAGCTTGCAGAAGTCCCAGAAATCCATGTTCCGCTCCTTCGCCAAGGTACGGAAGGTGAAATTGATCATCGGATAGCCCAGGATCTGGCTGACGAGTGTGGTGACCGTGGTGTTGCCACAGCCGCTCTTGCTGCTGATTGCGATTCTCATTCGATATTCCTTATCTGCTCGCGGATATTTTCCAAGCTGTCCTTCATCCGGACCACCTGCAGGTTCATCTCGACAATCTGGCTCTTGCTCCCGATGGTGTTGATCTCCCGGTTCATCTCCTGGCACAGGAAGTCAAGGCGCTTGCCGACCGGCTCCCGCTCCTCGAGAAGCCCGTCATAGGCCTTCAGGTGGGTGGACAGCCGCTTGACCTCTTCGTTGATCGTGTAGCGGTTCAGCATGACCGCCACCTCCTGCAGGATCCGGTTCTCGTCATACTGCTGGTCTCCGAGCATCTCGTCCATGCGGCTTTTCAGGTTCTGCTTGATCAGGGACTCCAGCTCGTCGGCGTGAGCGGCGATGACGGAGAGGCCGTCCTTGACCTGGTTTCCCAGACGGACCAAGTCGTCGTGGGTCGCCTTTCCCTCCCGCTCCCTGCTCTCGGAGAACTGCCTCAGGGCCTCGTCAAGGGCTTGGAACAGGGCCGCCTTGTAGCGCTCCCCGTTCTGCCTGACGCTGGAAAGCACTCCTTCCTGGGCGAGGTAATCCCCCAAAGAAGGTTTCAAATCCCCACCCGCAAGCTCGGAAATCTGCTGGAATGCGGCGTGATACGCCTTGACCGCCTCGTTGTCGACCATCAGGTCGACGTCGTTCTTGACGCCAATGACGCGTACGGCAAGCTCGATGTGGCCACGCCGGGCAAAGGCCCCGATGCGTCGGTCGATGTCCATCTCGTAGGATGCGAGATAGTACGGCATGGTATGGTCGATATCCAAATAACGGTTGTTGTAGGATTTTACCTCAACTTCCAGCTGGAACTCGTCGGTCGTCACCGTTGACGAGCCATATCCGGTCATACTGGTCATAGATTCTGCTTCCTTTGGAAGACAATCCTGCTTGTCAGAAAGCGGTTGTTTCCTGCACCCATAGTAACGAGAATATCCCCTTCCATCAACCAGCTGGCGCAGATGCGGACAGCCTCGTCGTCTGTGGCGGCATAGGTCACCACAGACAACTTTCCATACAGGGTGCGGTCGATTTTCCTTTGCAAGGCCTCGGCTAGTTGCCGGGCGGTGTCCTCTCCCTGGTCGCTGTCCCCCCGGGCGGAGGCGTAGGTTTTCTGGACGACCACCTTGTCGGCGGTAGCGAGCGACTTGACGAAATCAGGAAACAGCGCGCGGGTACGGCTGGCGGTATGGGGACAGAAAAGCAGCATGACATGCCGGTTCGGATATCGTTGCCGCAGGGCCTCGACCACCATGCGGATCTGGGTAGGATGGTGCGCGTAGTCGTCCAGATACAGCACTCCGTCCTCATCCGCCATCACCTCCATGCGGCCGATGGTGCCCGGATACCCGACGATATCCCGCAACATGCCGAGCAATACGGTAGGCAACACTTCGTCAGTCACCAACAGGCCGTCGTCCAGGTACAGCTTCGGCTCCTTGGCGTCCAACAGCATGCAGGTGGCCAAAAGCGACGCCCCTACCATGTCGTCGACCCACTGCTGGCTAAGCGAGGGCAGTTCCACATAGGTGGGCAACAACCCTATCCCGTATAGGGTTTTCTGGATGCGCCTGATTCCAAAGGGACCACGCTCGGAAAATCCATATGGCAGCAAATTCAGGTCGCTTCGGTGCTCCCTGGCCCACAGGTAGAGCTCGCGGGCGTGCCTGTCATCAACACAAACGACCAGGAATCCGCCCTTCTCGATCTTGTCGACGAAACTCTGGAAACTGGAGATATAGCTCTTCTCGGTCGGGAAATAATCGGGGTGGTCCCACTCGATATTGGTGATCAGGGCCCCCCTGGCGCGATACGCGAGAAAATGATCCCGGTACTCGCAACCCTCGAGCAGAAACGCCTGACGCCCCTGGCTGGGCATGCGTTCACTGCCTCGCAACATCGAACCGTAGACCGCATAGAACGGGTACTGGCTCCGCTTGCCCTGCCCAAGCAGGAAGGCAGCCATGGCGGTACAGGTGGTTTTTCCATGGCTGCCGGCCACCACGTAGCTGTCCTGGCGCCGGGTCAGCAGGGCGAGGAACTCGTTGTAATCCACCACCTTGCAACCCGCTTTTCTGGCACTCTCCAGGATCGGGAGATCTTTCGGGTAGGCACTGCTGTAGACGACCCAACCGGTATGAGGGGGAAGCAGCGACGGGTCAAATCCGACGTCGCGCCGGATCCGGTGGTCCTCCAGTTGCGCCTCGGTACTGAAGACCTCTTGCCGGTCACAGCCCGCGACCTGCATGCCCCACTCGTTCAGAAGCACGGCGAGCGCAGCCATTCCGGTTCCCTTGATTCCAACCAGGTAAAAGGATTCCATCGATTTCCACCCTCTACAGACAAGAAGGGCTCCCTGTCACCAGAGAGTCCTTCCCCAACAAGCAGGTGCTGGATGTCAGTTCAGTTTTCAGCTGCGGGCGCGGCAGCCTCAGCCGCGGCCGGCTTGGCACTGGCGGCAACGTTCTTGATGTGGGCATCGCATACCTTGCAAACGTTGACCTTCTTCTCATCCACAGTCTGCTCATACAGCAGCTTCACACCACTTCTCTTGCAGACCGGGCAGGTTCCACGACCCTGGTTCGGGTGTTCCTTTCTGATTCCAGCTCCTCTATGTGCTTTGGACATATCTATCTCCTTCCACGTAAGTTCATATTGAACATTCCAGACTATAATAGATTGGAGTTTTCACTGTCAAGGGAAAGGGTTCAACGGCTGTAGGAGAGCGAGACGGTGGCCTGCACGTCGCTCGACGTCCCCTCCCCCGCGTACAGCTTCGCAGGAAATTCGGCGTAAGCGTTGATCCTCCATCCCTGCAGGGTCACCACAATCCCGGCGCTCTGCGTCGCCTCCTCCCAATCCATATCGAACAACGCGTCCATCGAGAAGGGCTGCCGCCACCCCGCCATGAAGTCGACCTGCGCGTCAGGCAGCATCTGCACCTTCAGGTCGATGCCGCCACACAGCGTGCTCGCATCCTGGAACGGATGGACCAATTCCACGGAAATCCCGGTCTTGAAAAGGTTCAACTGGCTGCGCC
The DNA here is from genome assembly GCA_905215015.1 of uncultured bacterium. Lineage (GTDB taxonomy): Bacteria > Spirochaetota > Spirochaetia > Sphaerochaetales > Sphaerochaetaceae > RUG023. The sequence goes on from CAJMOS010000016.1 coordinate 9,579, forward strand.
GGTTGAAGGTCGGGGAAAAAAGGGACAGGCCGAAGCAAAGGTTCTCGTACAGGTCCTTCCCGCTGAACTCCAGACTTCCCTCGTCCGACGCTTCGGCGAACTGGTCGCTGACGACACCGATGGTAAACCAGTCCATGTCGAGCATCGCGCCGAGGGCTGCGGTCACCTTGGTCGAATTAGGTTTTGTCTCATAGCGGGAAAAGAAGGTCTGCACCGCCAAATCCGTCAGTTCGCGACCCGAATCGATTTCAATGGAGGTCCGCTTCATCGCCATCTGGGCGTTCAGGCTGAGCCCGACGGACAGCTGTTTCCAGTTGTAGGCCCAGTCCATCTGCAAATAGGTATATTTCAGCGCGTTGTACAGGTCGTCCTCGCGCTTGGTGAACTCGGTGGTCTGCTCAAGGGTGAAGCCCATGCGTTTGCCACAGAAGGAGAGCATCAAGCCACTCTTCGGCTCGTTGACATAGCCGTTGTCCGTCACCCACAACGATGCGGAAATACTGCCAGGGTTGAAGACAAGCGACGCGGGATTGGCGAACATGGTGCCGTAGGAGTCGCTCAACGCGATTCCCCTGACACCCATTCCCCTGTGCTGGTCATCCTGCATGTCCGAGACACCCGCAAACAGGCAGGCATCCAGAACGAGCACCAGGATGGAGAGCAGTCGTCGTCTCACAACGCCGCTTGCCTCAGGGCCTGGGCCAGCTGGTCAGGACAACTGGTCGGACGGAAACCGCAGGTGGTTCCCGAAAGTAGGTCGGCAATCTCGCTGGCCTTATGTCCTTTGACCAAGCGGATGATGCCCTTGTGGTTGCCGTCACAGCCACCCACGAAGGAAACGTCCTGGATGACATCGTTGTCGTCAAGGATTACGGTGATTCTGCGGGCGCACACACCGTGCGGAGTAAAATCCAATTGCTTCATGAGGGCAAGTATATCGCACCCCGAGCTCTTATGGCAACGCTTTCGTTTTCAATGTGGCAAGCAATTTATTAATCAGAAACAAATTAAAAACAATAATACCATACTGCGCACCGAACGAAGGCCCGGTGGAAAGGGCTTCAGACGTGGCATAGCAAAAAACGGACTCTGGTGCTAGCATGGAGGCGTGAGCAAGTTGAAAGATCTCGCCCCCGAGTGGGCTGGCGACGAGCGGAAAGTCTCCGCTGTGGCGTATGACAGCCGGGCCTGCAGGCCCGGTTCGGTGTTTTTCGCTTTTCCGGGCATCCATACCCAAGGCACAAACTATATCGCCGACGCGATCCGGAACGGTGCCATCGCGGTGGTCAGCGACCACGCGGTCCCCCTTCCCGAAAACGTGGCAGGTCTGGTCGACCCTCTGGTGCGCACCCGCTTTGCAACCATCTGCTCCCGCTTCCACGGCGAGCCAGAGGCAAGGCTCTCCATCATCGGCGTGACCGGGACAGACGGCAAGAGCACGACCAGCGAATATCTGTACCAGCTGCTGCAACGGGCGGGCAAACGGACCGCCCTGATCGGAACGGTGTCGATGGATGACGGTTCCGGATATGGGCCGAGCCCCTACCGGCAAAGCACTCCGGAAGCGGACCAGCTTGAAGCCTTTCTTGACCGTTGCCTGCGGAACGGAGTCGAGCACGTGGTGCTGGAGTGTACCAGCCATGCCCTTTCCGACCGCTACGACAGGCTCCACGCCATCCGCTATGACGGGGGGATCGTCACCACGGTGACCAGCGAGCACCTTGAGTTCCACGGAAGCGTGCCGGCCTATGTAGACGCCAAGTGCAACCTTGCCCGGAGAATCAAACAGGGGGGATTCTTCATCTCCACCACGGTCAACCCCCATCTGGATGCCTTTCTCGAGGTGTTGCCTGAAAAGGTCAAAAGCTTGGTGGTCCACCAGAACGTCCAGGCGGAAATCGGCCTTGACGCGTCAATCACCTACCACGGGAAGGTCTATCCCACCCCGCTGCACTACCCGGTGTTGGCTGGCAACGCCCTGCTCGCCTGTCTCGCGGCGGCACAGGTCCTGCACACCTCTCTTGAGCAGCAACTGGCCTTCGTCCATGACCTGCGGCCGGTAGACGGCAGGATGGTCACCGTGGAAAACCATCTCGGCCTGACGGTCTTGATCGACTTCGCCCACACCGCCGACGCCTACGAGAAGCTTTTCTCCTTTGAGTACCAACGAAAAGGACAAGGGCGGATCCTAGCCTGCTTCGGTTGCGCCGGAGAGCGGGACACCTCCAAGCGAGCTCCGATGGGGAGAACCGCAAGCCACTACGCCGACGTCCTCTTCCTGACCGACGAGGATCCCCGCGGGGAGCCCACCGAGCAGATCGACCGTGACCTGCTACGCGACGCGGAACCGGTCGAGGTACATGAGATCCCCGACCGTGCAAAAGCCATCCAGGCGATGGTGGACGCCGCACGGCCGGGAGACACCCTGCTCTTCCTGGGCAAAGGCCACGAGCACTCCATCGAGAAACAGGGAGTCAAATATCCTTGGAATGAACGCAAGGTGGTCGAGGAGGCGCTCCACAGGAGGGAATCGCGCGAGCAGGGTTGCTTCAGGACACGGAAGGAAGACACCGGCCTCGGCGGCGTCCCGGAATAAGGGAACCCTCGCGAACTTGTCCCATCCGTCGTCCCGGGGGTTCCTTCATCTCGCAGGGTCTTCCACCTAGCGGGACAGTGGTATAATGAGAATAAGAACCGGCTTCGGTTTTTGCCTCCAAACGTGATTGCTGTGGGCAGATGGCTGGATCGTGGATGGAAAGAAGAATGCAGTTAATTATTCAGAAAGGAGTTGCTTAATGTTGCGTCCACTCTTCTTCCATGTGGACATGGATGCCTTCTTCGCCAGCGTGGAAATCCACGACAACCCTTCTTTGAAGGACAAGCCTGTCCTGGTCGGACACAACGAGCGCAGGAGCGTCGTCTCAACCGCAAGCTACGTAGCCCGAAAGTACGGGTGTCACAGCGCCATGCCAATGGCGCAGGCGCTTCGGCTCTGCCCGCAGGCGGTGATCGTCAAACCCCGCTTCGATCGATACAGCCAGGTCAGCCACCAGATCATGGAAATCTGCGGACACTACAGCGACAAGGTGCAGCAAATCTCCATCGACGAGGCTTTTCTCGACATGAGCGGCATGGAACGCCTCTACCGCAGCGCCAAAGAGGCGGCCCTGAAACTGAAGGCGGAAGTACGGGAAAACACAGGGCTGACCATCAGCGTCGGAATCGCCCCGAACCGGTATCTTGCCAAGATGGCAAGCGACTACCACAAACCGGACGGGCTTTGCCGGGTATCTCCGGGAAAGGAAGAGCTGTTCATCGACGCAGTGGGCCTGAACAAGCTCTGGGGAATCGGGAAGGTCGGACGCAAGCAGCTCGCGGACAGGCACATACACACCACCCGGCAACTCCGGTCCTTCGACAAAGTCCACTTGGCATCGATGTTCGGGCCTTCGATGGGCAGCTTTCTCTATGACGCGGCGCGGGGTATCGATCCCGGTATCTTCGAAGGCGAAAGCAAGAGCCACTCCATCAGCACGGAGACGACGTTCCTTGACGATGTATCGGATGTGGAAGTGCTCAGGCAATACTTGCTCTCGATGAGCCACGAGCTGATGTTCCGGTGCCTGGAGGAAAAGCAAATGGCCCGCACCGTGTCCCTGAAGCTTCGCTGGCCGGACTTCTCCCTCCACGAGGCCCAGGTCACCCCCGACGAGAACATCCTCAGCGCCGAGCAAGTCTACCGGATCGCGACAAGGCTACTTGAGGAGCGGTGGCACGGAAATGCCATCCGCCTGCTCGGACTGGGACTCGGAGGCCTCTACCAAGGAGAGGCGCCAATGCAACAGGAACTCTTCTCCACCCAGGACGTCAAGCGCAGAAAGCTGGAGAAGGTCATCCTCCAGATGCAGAAGAAGGGGCAGAAGGTGGTCAAAGCCTCGTCGCTGGTCAGACGAAGCTGAAGACGAGGGCCACCAGAATCGCCAGGATGATGCGGTACCAGCCGAAGAACTGGAAGTCGTGGCTGGTCAGGTAACGCATCAAAGCCTTGATGGCGAAAAGCGAGACGACGAAGGAGACGGCGAATCCGAGCGCCACCAGCGTCCACTCGTAGCCGCTCAGGGCGAATCCCAGCTTGACCAGCTTCAACAGCGATGCGCCGAACATGGCGGGAATGGCGAGGAAGAAGGAAAACCTGCTTGCCGTCTTGCGGTCCACCCCCAGCAACATGCCGCCCAGGATGGTGGAACCGCTACGGCTGGTTCCCGGCACCAGCGCCAGCGCCTCGAAGAGCCCCATGCCGACCGCCCGGGAAACCGAAATCTCCTCGATCGAGTGGATGGTTCCGTCCCGCCCCTTCCGCTTGCGCTCCAGGATGATGTAGGCAGCGCCGTAGAGGGCAAGGGTCAGGGAGACGACCTGCCACGTATAGAGTCTGCTCTCGATGAAATCGTCCAGCAGGAAGCCGATGGCAGCCACCGGCACCGAGGCCACCACCACCTTTCTCCAGAGTGACCAGCAGGAACGCCGGTCCTTCTCGCTCATCCCTGGAGAGAACGGGTTCAAGGTGTGCCAGTAGAGGATGATGACGGCCAGGATCGAACCCAGCTGGATCAACACCATCAGCAGGTTCCTGCACTGCTCGGAGACACGGAGCGGAAACAGCGCGTCGAACAGGATCAAATGGCCGGTGCTGCTGACCGGCAGCCACTCGGTGATGCCCTGGATGACACCGAGCAGCAATGTTTTCACTACTTCCATGGCCGTTATCGTAGTACTCTTTTTCCGTTGGCGTCTACCCAAAGCCGGAACAACTGGCTACACTCCTTCCAGAGGAGCCTGCCATGGGTCTGCATATCGTCCTTCTGCAACCGGAAATTCCCCAGAACACCGGCAATATCGCCCGGACCTGCGCCGCCACCGGGGCGACGCTCCATCTGGTGCACCCGCTCGGCTACAGTCTTTCGGACAAGTACCTGAAACGGGCGGGACTGGACTACTGGCACCTCGTCACCATCAAGGAATATCCCGACGACCAGGCCTTTTTCTCCGAACACCCTCGCGAGCGGTGCTATTTCTTCACGAAGAAGGCCCGGACGTGCTATGCTGGAATCGCCTACCCGGAGGAAGCCTATTTCGTTTTCGGCCGGGAGAGCGTCGGCCTTGACGAAGACCTTTTGCGGCAGGTGGAGGATCGCACGGTCCGTATTCCCATGCGGACGGGGGCCCGGTGCCTGAACCTGTCCAACAGCGTCGCCATCGCGACCTACGAGTATTTCCGCCAGCGGGACTGGCAGGGACTTGCTGAGGCGGACGACACATTCGCCTGGGAGGAAGGGAAATGACCATCGGTATTCTTGGGTGCGGCAACATGGGGGGAGCGATCGCCAGCGCGCTTGTCCAGGAAGGCAAGGATACGGTTCTTGCCTTCGACCATACACGGAGGAAGGTCGAAGGGAGCGGAGCCGGCTACGCCACGCTGGAGGAACTGCTCGCCAAAAGCGACCTGATCGTGATCGCCGTGAAGCCACAGGGGATACCCGCCCTGTACCCCGCCCTACGGCAGGCTTCCCCGAGCGAGGGATGGATCTCCATTGCCGCCGGCATCACCCTCGAGACCCTGAAAGAGAACCTGGGCACCAGGAAGGTGGTCAGGTTCATGCCCAACATCGCAGCCAAAGTGAAGAAGTCCGTCACCGCCGTCTGCGCCGACGCCGATTGCCCGCAGTCGCTGAGGGAAACAGCCTTTTCCGTCGCCGCCAGCTTCGGTTCAGCCTGCAGCCTGGACGAATCGCTGCTTCCCGCCTTTACCGGCATCAGCGGCAGCGGAATCGCGTACATGTTCCAATTCATGCACGCCATGGCGCTTGGAGGGACCCGGATGGGAATTCCCTATCCGAAAAGCGTTGAGGTGGTGCGGGACACGATGGAGAGCGCCATCGCCCTTGCCCGGGCTACGGGAAAGAATCCGATAGACCTGATGATGGGAGTATGCTCCGCAGGCGGCACGACGATCGAGGGTGTCGCGGCCTTGGAGCGAAACCAGTTCGACAATGCCGTGATCGAGGCGGTCACCGACAGTGCCAATAAATCGAGGAAGATGTAAGGAGAAAGACCTATGATTGATTTGAGAGAGCTGAAAAGCCGCCACGACGAGATTGCAGCGAACATCAAGAACCGCAACATGCGCGTCGACCTTGACGCGATCATCGCGCTGGGGGACAAACGTTCCTCCGTCATGCAGGAAGCCGATGCGCTTCGTTCCCGCCGCAACGAGGTTGCCAAGCAGATGAAGGGCAAGCTCGACCCTGAGACCCGTGCCAAGCTGATCGAGGAAGGCAAGGAGCTGAAGAATCGGATTGCCGAAATCGAGAAGACGGCCTCCGACCTGGACGCCCAGTATCTGGCTGCTGCACGCACCATCCCGAACTATGCCAACCCGAAGGCTCCGATCGGCAAGGAGGACAAGGACAGCACGGCAATCAAGTTCGTCGGCAAACCTCCAGTATTCGATTTCAAGCCCTTGGACCATGTCCAGCTCGGCGAGAAGCTCGACCTGATCGACTTTGACACCGCCACCGAGGTGAGCGGGCCGAAGTTCTACTACCTGAAGAACCAGGCGGTATTGCTGCAGATGGCCATCGAGCGCTACGCGATCGATATCGTCCTGAAGCACGGCTTCACCCCCTTCATCACCCCGGATGTGGCAAAAGAGGAAATCCTGAATGGCATCGGCTTCAATCCCCGTGGCGCCGAGAGCAACATCTACACGTTGGAGGGGACCGGCACCGCCTTGGTCGGCACCGCCGAAATCACCCTCGGCGGCTACTACGCCGGCAGGGTGCTGGACAAGAAGGACCTGCCCATCAAGATGACCGGGTTGTCCCATTGCTTCCGCCGCGAGGCAGGAGCCGCCGGCCAGTACTCCAAAGGCCTGTACCGCGTCCACCAGTTCTCCAAGCTGGAGATGTTCATCTATTGTCTGCCTGAAGAGTCGGACAAGTGGCATGACTACCTGCTCTCCATCGAGGAGGAAATCTACCAGGGGCTCGGGCTTGCCTACCGCATCATCGACACCTGTACCGGAGACCTCGGGGCTCCCGCCTACCGCAAGTTCGATATCGAGGCCTGGATGCCTGGCCGCGGCGAGAACGGGGAATATGGCGAGGTCACTTCGACCAGCAACTGCACCGACTACCAGGCAAGAAGCCTCCAGATCCGCTACCGCGATGACGAGGGCAAGCTGCAGTACGTGCATATGCTCAACGGTACCGCGACCGCCCTCTCCCGCACGATGGTCGCCATCCTGGAGAACTACCAGCAGAAGGACGGTTCCATAGCCATTCCGGAAAAACTGGTTCCGTATTGCGGTTTTTCCCTGATTCCCGCAAGACACTGAGAGGTAACCATGCACGTAAGCGCTCTGTACACGGACTTGTATGAACTGACGATGATGCAGGGGTATCTGGCCACCAACCACAACCCCCAGGTGGTCTTCGACATGTTCTATCGGAACAATCCGTTCGATGGCGGCTACGCCGTCTTCACCGGTGTCAATGACCTGATCGACAAGCTCGAGCACTTCTCGTTCGACAAGGAGGACATCGACTATCTTTCGAGCCTCGGCACCTTCAAGAAGCCGTTTCTGGAATATCTGGCGACCTATCGGTTCCATGCCAATGTCTACGCCTTCCGAGAGGGTTCGATCGTCTTCCCGGGGGAGCCGCTTGTACGGATCCACACCGACCTGGTCGAAGCGCAGCTGATCGAGGGCATCATCCTGAACACGATCAACTTCCAGACCCTGATTGCCACCAAGGCGGCCCGCATGTGCCGTGCCGCCAAGGACAGCGCGATCATGGAGTTCGGGCTGCGCCGTGCCCAGGGAGACGGGGCGATGGCGGCTAGCCGCGCCGCCTATGTCGGGGGATGCGCGATTACCAGCAATACGCTTGCAGGCAAGGTCTATGGCATTCCGGTAGGCGGCACCATGGCCCACAGCTGGGTCATGAGCTTTTCCAGCGAGCTTGAGGCCTTCCGCAAGTTCGCCGAGCTCTACCCTGACAACGCGGTCCTTCTGATCGACACCTATGACGTGCTTCGTTCCGGTATCGAGAACGCGATTACCGTCGGTCTGGAACAGAAAAAGAAAGGCAAGAAGATTGGTGTCCGGATCGACTCGGGCGACCTGTCCTACCTGCCCAAGGAAGTCCGCAAGAAGCTGGACGCGGCAGGGCTTGAAGACGCCACCATCACCGTCAGCAACGACTTGACCGAGGATATCGTCCAGCAGCTCGTCGAGAGCGGCACCCCGATCAACAGCTGGGGCATCGGCACCCACCTGGTCACAGGCGGCTTCCAAAGCAGCCTGAACGGGGTCTACAAGCTTGCGGCCAAGGCCGGAGAAGACGGGAAGATGATCCCGACCATGAAGATCAGCAACACCACCGCCAAGACGACCAACCCGGGCATCAAGCAGGTCTACCGATTCTTTGACGCCGACGGACAGGCGCTCGCCGACCTGGTTGCCCTGCAGAGCGAGGAGATCGTCGCAGGACAGAAATACACCTTCTACCATCCCTTCAGCGAGGCTGACTTCTTCCAGATGAAGCCGAGCGCCTACGCCAAGGCGGAGCCGATGCTGGTCAAGCAGATGGAGGACGGGAAGCGGTTGCTTCCGGAGCCAAAGCTCAATGTGCTCCAGCAGGAAGTGAAGGAAAACCTGAAGGCTTTCCACCCCACCTATCTGCGCCTGATCAACCCGCATATCTACAAGGTGAGCCTCTCCCAGCAGCTGAAGAACCTGAAGTTCGGACTGATTGTGCAGGAAAGGGAAAGGCAGTTCCAGGAAAACTGACCGGATAGCAGAACCACAAGGAAGTCCTGAGTCCAGGGCGGAAACGAAATCTGCCCTGGATTTTTTATGGTTTGGAGTCGGAAATCATCTGGCAGCGCATCGCCTTTACCTGGCTCTCGGAAAGCCCTGTATACTCGATGATCTTCCGGTCGGGCTCATTGCCTCTGATCATCCTCTGCGCCATTGCCTTCTGGCTGAGGGCAAGCCCTTCCGCCAGGCCTTCCGCTTTTCCTTCGGCCTTTCCCAGCGCCTTTCCTTTTTCAATGCCACGATACTCCACCTTGTCCAACACATCCCGCATCGTCACACCTCCCTCTGCCGGATACTCCCCGATTGTCTGGGCGAACCGTTCATCCCCGGTCAGCACCGTCATCGTCTTCAACACCGCATCCACGTGCCTGATCGCGCCATCCGCCGGCGGCTGGTAATCCCCTGTCAGCCGCCGTTGCACGAAGAAGTCGACCACATACCGGAAGTCGCTGCGGAACCAATCCACCTGCCATGGCTCCAGAAACGCCACCTCGAACAGGTTCTTCATCGCGTAGTCGCTCACAAACGGTCTCAGCACTTCCGTCACGTCCACCACTCCCATCAGGTTTCTTGGATATGGCCATGGCTTCTCTCCAAAATATACCACGACCGTGAAGACCGGATACACTCGCCTTACCGGTTTCTCCAGCAACTGCGCCCGGTAGGATTGGAAATCATAGCCGCCACTCGGATGGGCATGTAGCGCGCCGCCTGCGTCTGGTTCTCCATGCCGACCAGCGCCACGGTCACCCGGTTACGCCCCAACCGTTTCGCAACATCCCTCTCAAGCTGGCGGATCTTCCCCTCGGCCCGGTACGTGCTCGTGTTTCCCGCATCCGCAAGCTCTTCCGGCCGCACAACCTGCCTTCCCTTGAACAGGAACCCGTTCAGGATATCGGCAAACACGTCGTTGTACCTGGCAAGGTGCTTTTCGACGACGTCCTTCTCTCCCATTACGTCCCTCCACGACTCCATTCCCGCACGGCGGCTGTTCCGCTGTCAAACACGCGTCACCGGCGGGAAACAGCAAAGAGGGAGGCCCTTTGTTGCGTGGAAATGGAATTATTTCATTGAAATGTAACGAATTATACTCTTAACCAACAGAGTGCGAACCATCCTTACAGACAGCCGCGCGACGCACAGTCCCTGACAAACGTACTAGTACGCGCAAAGAAGGAATCCGGCATATCGCCTACTGTCTGGCAACCTGCTCGACGGCAAGGACGATCGAGGAGGCCATGCGCTCCCTCCAGGCGTCGTCCATCAGGTTCCTCGCCTCCTCTTCGTTGGTCAGGAAGCCAAGCTCGACCAAGATGGAGGGGGTACGGCTCTCGCGGAGCACTTGTACATCCTGCACCTTTACCCCACGGGAAACAAAGCTTGTGGAAAGCACCTGGTCGAAGATTTCGGCCACCTGGCGGTTCCTCTGGTCGAGAAGCTGGTTCAGCTCACCGTCCGTATAGGCTGCGAACAAGGGGATGTTCTGCTTGGGGGTCAGGCTGCTGAGCATCACCGTCTCCCGGGCGGGATCCCGTACCAAGACCTCGTAACCGCTCGCCGAGGGACTCGGAGCGCTGTTGACGTGGATCGACAGGAACAGGGCCGAACTTTTGGGTGGAAGCGGGGTGGTATACGCGATCTGGCAACGCTCGGAAAGGCTGATGAACGTATCGTCGTTCCTGGTCATGACGATATTCCAGTCGGAATGCCGAGACTGGAGCTTGGCTGCCACACGACCGGCCACATCCAGCACGATTTCCTTCTCGGTGACGTCACCCCAGCCATAGCTGCGGGCGGCCCCGCTGTCCCTGCCCCCATGGCCCGCATCGACAAACACCGTCTGTACCGGGTAAAGGAAGGGGTTGGAACGGGCACTCAAGGAAAACGAGGCACAAAAAGCCAGCAGGGCAAGCGGGAGCCTGAAAGGTTTCACTGCTTCCCCCAGTTCCGGACCAAGGTAGGATAATCCTGCTTGACGAGATACCGATAGCGGAGCCGGACATCCTGTTCCCAGGCATCATGGTCGAAGTCACGCCTGGGCTTGACCACCTCTGGCCGATGTCCCTCGGACACCTTCAGGCTGAGCGCCTTGGTGGGGCACCTTTTCCACCCCTCGCTTTCGCTCTGGTCCTCGACCAAGGAAAGACTGCCGGGGAAAAACAAGACGGCAAGCTGGGAAAGATACAGGGGATAGCCCATCATCCAGCAACGGATACCCCAATCCATCGCCTGCCAGTACTCGCTGTGGATCTGCTCGTCGTAGCCCCTGAGCCTCTGGAACAAGGCGGTATCGTACAGGCCCATCTCCATGATCGGGTAGAGCGACGGCATCGCCCCCCCATCGGGGACTTTCGGCATATCGCTTTCCACGTCGATCCGCCCATCGCCTGTCAACAGGGGAACACGGATATCGGGGGTGAACTCCCCCTTGTTGTTCAGTCTGAGCGGAAGGACCATCGCGGGGTGGTCCTCCTGCGCCATGAGCTTCGTCATGGACGCGCCATCGAAGAACACCAGGTCGGCGTCGCTACGGGTGATGAAGAAGAAGCGGGAACGGCACCCATAGGCAAACTGGTTGATCTTCTCGCCATTGAAGCCGCTCGCGGTGAACACGATAAAGGTCACCGACGGGAAGCTTTCCTGCAAGGCCTGCACATCCACCCTTCCATCAGTGGTCATGACATGCAGGTCAAGATCCATATGGGCGGTATACCAGTCCAGCACGGTCCTCAACCGGGCCTCGGTCGAAGTATCGATGATGCCGACGGAAAGCTGTGGAGTGTCGTGGAGCGAGGAAAGCGGGTTGCGCACGCTGTGCAAATTCGGATACACCCTGCAGTTGCTGTTCATCTCATCCCTCCACCTCTTGCAGGATGACCATGTCCTCAGGCCGGAAAAGCACATCCTTGTGTCCCTTCCCCAGCAGGCCGTCCAATTCGGCGTTGGAGTGCCCCGCCATCGCAGCCGCCTGGGTGCTGTCGTAGTAGGGCACCGCCTTTGCGAAGACCACCCCCTGCTCGTCCTGCACCTGCACCACATCGCCGCTGGCGAAATCGCCGGTCACCTTGACGACACCGCTGGGAAGCAGGCTCTTATGCTCCAGAAGCGCCTTCCTGGCGCCTTCGTCGACCACGATGGCACCTTGGTGGGTGTTGTTCAGAATCCAGCGCTCCTTCTGGCTCAGACGTTTCTTGGGATGGATGTAGGTACCGATCTCCTTGCCGTGGACGATCTTCAGCAGGGCGTCCTTCTTGAAACCGCTGGCAATCACCGTGCCGCATCCGGCAAGGGTGGCGATTCTGGCCGCGAGGAGCTTGGTCTTCATGCCGCCGGTACTGAACGTGCTGCCGGCACCGCCCGCGAAACCCATCGTCTTGGCATCCAGCGACTCGACGTCGCTGAGCAGCCGCGCCTGGGGATCCTTCTTCGGATCGGCGGTGTACAGTCCTTCGATATCGCTGAGGATCACCAGCAAATCGGCGTCGATCTTGCTCGCCACCATGGCGCTCATGCGGTCGTTGTCCCCGAAGGCGGTTCCGATTTCCGCGGTGGAGACGACGTCGTTCTCGTTGAAGATGGGGATGACGTGGAGTCCAAGCAATGTGAAGACGCTCTCGCGGAGGTGCACGTAGGTGGTGCGGTTGTTCATGTCGCTACGGGTCAGCAGGATCTGCGAGCAAATCATCCGGTATTTCTCAAAGGCAGCCCGATAGCTGCTCATCAACAGCGGCTGTCCGATCGAGGCGCAGGCCTGGCGCATGGGAATCTGCTTGACCGCATCTTTCAGCCCCAATTGCCTGGCCCCCATGCCGACGGCACCACTGGTGACCAGCAACACCTGATAACCCTCGTTCTCCAGCGTGGCTATCTGACGCGCGATATCCTCAATCCGTTTCTCGTCGATTACCCCCCCCTCGAGCGAGAGCAGGTTGGTACCGACCTTGACCACCACACGGCGGATCTTTCCCCATTGCCTCATATCAGTTCCTTGTGCGTGAAGGGCTTCGCATGCGGCCCCATATAGGTGGCGACCACCTGGCCCGAACCGTCCAGAAGCCATTTGCTCGTCATCAATCCCATCAGCCCCACGGGTCCGCGGGCATGGACCTTGCTGGTGGAGATGCCGACCTCGGCCCCGAGGCCATAGCGGTATCCGTCAGCGAAACGGGTCGAGGCATTGACGAACACATCGGCGGAATCGACCTGCTGCTGGAACATCCGCCCCTTCTCCGGGTCGCTGGTGACAATCGCGTCGGTATGGTGGGACCCGTGGAGGTTGATATGCTCCACCGCCTCCTCAAGCGAGCCGACCACATGGATGTTCAGCTCGAGGGCAAGGTATTCCGTGTCCCAGTCTCCCTCCCGGAAAGGAACCATGTCCGGCACCAAGGCGACGCATTCGGCATCTCCGTGGAGGACAACCCCCTTCTCGCGGAGCGCCTTGGCGACCATGGGGATGAAGACGGGCGCCACCTGCCGGTTGACCAGAAGCGTCTCGATCGCGTTGCAGGCGGAGGGAGCGTTGGTCTTGGCGTCGACGGCAATCGCGGAGGCCATCCTGAGGTCGGCGTCGCTCTCCACGTAGAGATGGCAGATGCCGCTGGAGTGGCCAAGCACCGGAATGCTGGTGTGCGCCATCACATACGAGACAAACGCGTTGGAACCCCTGGGAATGACCAGGTCGATATCGTCCCGGGCAGACAGCATGACCGAGACATCTTCCCTGTTTTCCAACAGAAGCATCCATCCGCCACCTATCCTCGTCCCCTTGCAGGAACGTCCGATCGACTCGGCCAGAGCCCTGTTGGTGGAAAGGGCCTCGCTGCCGCCTTTGAGGATGATGCCATTGCCGCTTTTCACGGCAAGGCTGACAATCTGGACCAGCGCGTCCGGCCTCGCCTCAAAGACCATGCCGATGACGCCAAGGGGGACGCTGACCCGGCTCAGGACCAGACCGGTATCCAGCTCGCGCTTTTCCAGCACCTTGCCCATCGGATCCGGCAAGGCGATGATGTCGCCGATCCCCATCGATACGGCTTTCCGCTTTTCCTCATCGAAGACAAGCCGGGCCTTGAGGGCCGGCTTGAGCGCCTCCGCTTCCGCGCGGGCAAGGTCCTCGGCGTTGGCCGAGGCAATCTCGCTCCAGTCACGGACCAGTCCTTCCCTGATACGGGCAAGCAGCTCGTTCCGCTCGTCCAGCGGCGCCGAGGCGAGGCGCTTGCTCTGTTCCTTCACTTGGTGCATCTGTTCACGAATGGTCATACCGCCAAATATACCACAATGGCCCCCGAATAGCTACGTTCGTTCTGCCGGTCAAAGACAACCTGTTCCGATGGAACGAATTACCTTACAGCAAAGGGAAGGATCCAGTAACTGTTTCCACCCAAAAGAAATGCGGCCGTCCCCTCAAGAGGCGACCGCGAGAAAGGAGGACGACAGGAACCTAGAGCTCAAGCGGGACGCGCTTGAAGGCATGCACGTCGAACAGCCCCATATCGGTGATTTTCAGGGCAGGGATGACGGGAAGCGCCATGAAGCAGAGCGTCATCAGCGGATCGACATCCTTGTTGACTTTCAGCGTGCCAAAGGCGATCTGGTGCAGTTTCGCCAGCTCGTCAGCCACCTCGCGGGCAGGCTGGTCGGTCATCAATCCGGCAATCGGCAGGGCGAGGTCCCCGAGAATCCCGCCATCCTTGGCAAGGGCGACTCCTCCACCGAGCCTGACCAGGTCTTCGACGGCAAGGGCCATATCCTGGTCGTTGTCACCGACGACGATGATGTTGTGCGAGTCATGGGCGATGCTGATGGCGACCGCCCCGTGTTTCAGTCCGTAGCCACGGATCAGGCCAAGCCCGATGTTGCCGGTGTCGTGATGGCGCTCGATGACGGCGATCTTCAGGATATCGGCTGCCGGGTCGTGGACCCAGACGCCCTTCTCCACCTTGACGGTCGCCTCGCCGCTTGCAGTGACCACGCCGCCGGGAATCACGTCGATCACCCGCACCCGGTCCTTCTTCAGATGCAGGGCAAGCCGCCCTACCGAAAAGTCCTTGACGTGCATCATTCCCGTCACGTTCTTCGGCTCAATCGCGTCGCTGCGCACCTGCAGATACCCGTTCTCCGCCACCTGCCGGCCCAGGATGAAGACCCGCTGAGGGTTGAACTCCTTCAGGTCGTTGAGCAACAGGAAGTCGGCACGACGGCCCGGCGCGATCGCCCCACGGTCATCGAGACGGTAGCACTCCGCGGCGTTGATGGTGGCGATACAGATCGCGGTAACCGGATCGAGCCCTCCGGCGACCGCCATGCGCACGTTGTTGTTGATATGGCCTTCGGAGAGGATCGATTTCGGCTGCCGGTCATCGGTGCAGAACAGGCAATGGCGCCAGTTGTTCCCGTCCACCCCGCCTAAAAGGCCGTTCAGGTTCCGGCAGGCGGAACCTTGGCGCAGCATGACATACAACCCAAGACGGATACGTTCGCGCAGTTCCTTCGGCGTCTCGCTCTCGTGCGATGTGCGGACCCCGCTGGCCACATAGGCGCTCAGCTCCTTGCCGGAAATCGCGGGGGCGTGGCCATCGACGATGAGGCCTTGGCTCCTTGCCTCCCAGACCTTGTCCAGCACCGCCTTCTGCCCATTGATCACCCCGACGTAATTCATCATCTCCCCAAGCCCCAGGACCCGGGGCTTGCCGAGCAGCGGCGCGATGGCTTTCGCGTCAAGGTTCGCCCCGGAATGCTCGAAGCTGGTGGCAGGAACGCAGGAGGGAATCATCAGCATGACGCTCAGGGCGGCGTGCTCGCTGGAGGAAAGCATGTACTTGATCCCGTTGACACCACAGACGTTGGCGATCTCATGGGGGTCCGCGATGACGGTCGTCGTTCCACAGGGAGTCACAAGGTTGGAGAATTCCGTAGGAGAAAGATGGCTGGACTCGATATGCACGTGGCTGTCGATGAAACCAGGGACCAGGTACCTGCCGCCCGCTTCTTCATAGGCGCGAGCCTTTCCCCTTCCGCTTTCCACCGTTCCGGCGATGAAACCCTCGGAAATCAAAAGGTCGCCGTCGAACCACTCTTTGTTGAAGACGTCAAGGATTTTCGCATGGCGGATGCAGAGGTCCGCCTCCTTGCGGCCCGAAGCGACCGCGATGATGGTGTCATAGGTTTTCCTATTCATATGTTCCTCTTGCATAAAGTCTACCACACAACAGGAATCTTTCAAGAAGGAATAATTGAGCATTCCGTCGTTACATGAAAAATAAAATTCATATTTATCAAATTATTATAATGAATTTTGAGATTTACTTCAGTTTCTCAAAAATAATAATTGCACAATTCCTGTTGCAGAATAACAAAAACATGCTAGGATAGTTCATATGAAGAACAACTAAGGAGTGTTCGTATGGAAAAATTCTTCAAACTGAAAGAAAAAGGGACGGATGTCAAGACCGAAATCATGGCGGGGGTCACCACCTTCCTGACGATGGCATACATTCTCGCCGTCAATCCTGGCATCCTGAGCCAAGCCGGGCTCGTCGGTGAAAAAGTATTCGCCGCTACAGTCCTCGGCGCCGCGATCGCCACGCTCGTCATGAGCTTGTACGCGAACCTTCCGTTCGCACTGGCTCCCGGCATGGGCCTGAACGCGTTTTTGACCTATACCGTATGCATGGGCATGCACAAGACCCCACAGTTCGCCCTGACTGCCGTTTTCGTGGAAGGTCTGATCTTCATCGCGCTGACCGCCTGCAACGTCAGAGAGGCCATCGTCAACGCCATTCCCTCGAACCTCAAGAAAGCCATCGGAGCCGGTATCGGCATGTTCGTCGCTTTCATCGGCTTGCAGAACGCCGGCATCATCGCCGATGGCGCCACGCTGGTCCAACTCTCCGATACCTGGTTCAAAGGACCCGCGCTCCTGGCCATGATCGGTTTGGTCATCACCGGCATCCTGATGGCCCGCAAGGTCACCGGGGCCATGTTGCTCGGCATCATCATCACCACCATCATCGGAATCCCGTTCGGCATCACCAAATACGCCGGCGGCTCCTATGTCCCTCCCGCGCCCTACTTCTTCCCGTTTGATTTCGCCTCTGTCGCCGCCGACCCGTTCGATTTCATCATCGTCATGTTCACCTTCCTGTTCGTGGATATGTTCGATACCGTCGGAACGCTGATTGGTTGCGCCACCAAGACCAACATGATCAGGGAAGATGGTTCCATCGAGAACTGCAAGCAGGCCGTGTTCGCGGACGCGATTGGCACTACCCCTCGTGCGTTGTTTGGTCCCTCTACCATCACGACGGTGGTCGAGTCTTCTTCCGGCATCGCCGAGGGCGGACGTACGGGACTCACCTCCCTGACGGTCGCCATCCTGTTCCTGCTTTCCTGGTTCCTGTCCCCGCTGTTCCTCTCCATCCCGTCCGCGGCGACCGCCCCGATCCTGGTCATCGTCGGCGCCCTGATGATGGAGCCTGTCGTCCAGATTGACTGGAAGGACATCACCGAGGCCCTGCCCGCATTCCTCACCATCCTGTTCATGGTCTGCGCCTACTCCATCGCCGATGGCATCATGATGGGCATCCTGACCTACGTCCTGATCAACTTCCTGTCCGGACACAAAAACAAGATGAACACCATGATGTGGGTGCTCTTCGTCCTGTTCCTGCTCAAGGTGATTGCCAGAGCTGCCAGCTTGGCGGCAGCGGCAGCCTGATCGGGGAAGCCAAGCCATCTACCATCGTGAAGCCGGAGCAATCCGGCTTCACGTTTCTTCACAGACAACCTGCGATTTCTTTCGTATATTTCCTGACAGGAGGCATCCTATGGAATATGACGCATCCAAGCTGGAGCACGAGGCCGTCACAAGCCTTGTACTCGGCATTCTTTCCATCGTCTGCGGTATCTCGGGGATGATGCTCATCGGTACCATCCTCGGTATCATCGGTATCGTCCAAGGAGCGAAGAGCAAGGACTACAACGGAAACGGCAAGGCAGGCTTTGTCTGCTCGATCATCGGCACGGTGATCAGCAGCTTCTTCCTGATCCTGATAATTGCCTTGGTGGGCTTCATTACCCTTCCGATGCTTTGCATGCCGCTCTTTTTCTGGATGTGATCGCAAATGAGGGCAGACCTTGGAGTCTGCCCTCTTACGCCTAGGAGATTACGCCACCTTGCTGGTGAAGTAAGTTAACTATACCACGAAACTGCCCTAGGTCAAGCACAAATCCATACATTACATATAGATATTGTTTTTATTTGATTAGATATAACTTTCCATTCCAATTGCTTTTCCCATAACGAGAAGGGATGGACGGCACCTGCTCGTTCCCAGGGGGAAGCCGTCAGAAAAGTTTTACGAAAACCACCACGCCATCATAGTCCGTATAGGCGGGAAGCAGCGTCTTCTGGTACCCGATTCCCACCTCGACCTGATAGAACTTGCTTTTTGCCAGGACGGTACCGACAGCAGGGCGCACCATGACGCCATTGTGCATGCGGTAGTAGTCGTTCGGACTAGAGGGTAACGAGACGTGCTGGGCGTAGTAGCCGGCGTCCAGCGTGAAGCTGCTGGAAACACGCTCGCTGTTGAACAGGTTCCAGACAAAACGGAGCCCTCCTTCAATCAGGAACTCGCCCGAGGCGTTCCTCCCTTCACTGCTTCCGCCAGGCTTCTGCATGATCTCGGTCATGCCGTATGCCTCGATGCCATAGACATTGCCCTTGACTCCGAGGGAAAGCCCCCCTCCAGGAGCGAAGTCGGAACCACGCACGAAGGCGAAGACCGTATCCAGATGGAAGTCATAACGGAACTTCCTTGTCTCGGTCCCGCTTTTTGCCGCAACCGGCAGGCAGCAGGCCAGAAGCAACGCGATCGCCAATATCCTCCACTTCTTCATCGCATCACCTCTGCACAAACGAATAGGAAACGCCGGAAAGGACCAGACGCTGCGGTCCCGCATCCTCGTCCGCCGTATAGCTGAAGGCCATCTGTCTCTGGCTGTCCGGGGGCAAAGCCTCGCTGAAGACTACCGTGCCCGATGCCTCGAGCAGGTCCAGATGGTCATAGGACAAGCTGTAATCACCGGTAATCGTACTGTCGTCAATCATCTCCATTCTAAAGGTCCCATCCGTCTTCAATGTCAGGCGGTACAGGTAGGTTCCCTCATAGGAGGTGCTCTTCACCATCCAAGTCCCGCTGATCAGATTAGGCACTCCGCCCTTGAATTTCGGCATGGCGCCCTCGGCGGTATCCATAAGCTGCTGCAAGTCGCCGCACCCCGTAAAAGGCAGGGAAAGCAGTAACGCGAGCAGAACCAGTTTGATGCGTCCCATCATTCCTTCCCTCCTCCTTACAATGCGGTCACGTTGAGCGTACCCTGTCCGTCGCGCATACGCACCGAGTACTGGCCGCTGAACGCTTTGCCTTTGACGGTGATATTCCCCAGCCCGATCGTTGCGGGATACATGCCGCTGACGGTGAATCCGCCAGTGCCGCTCTTCGCGCTGCCGGTACCGGACGAATCGACGTGCATCTCATACTCGCCGTTCGTATACATATAGGATACCTCGCCAAAGTCGCTGAAGGAGAAATAAATCTGGCCGCCGATACCCTCGGTAGAAGCCGAATAGCCGATGCTGCCGAAATTGGACTCGCTGCCACCGGTCGTATGGCTGCCGTGCAGGTAATGGCAGTAGTTGTAGATGTAGCTGCCACCGGTAAGCGCGTCCATCTGCGTGGAAAGCGAGGAACTGTTGCCCTTGTCCACCTTGCTCTTGATCGACGAGCTGTTCCAATAGCCCTGCATGTTGAAACCGCTCTGGTAATCCGTGTCGACGCTTGTCGGCAGCTGGCTGGTGAAGGCAAACGGCTTGAAAGCGAAGGCTGACCAGACCTCGATGAACTTCGTTCCGGTCAATGCCCCGTAACCAAGGCATTCGCTCGGATCATTCACGGCTCCTTCCCGCCCAAGGACATCGAATGCCTGCAAGGTATAGCTGTACTTGACGCCCACCTCGGCGTTGTCGTTGACGTCGTCATACGAGCTGAGCGAGCCGTCAATCGTGGCGTTTCCAAGGAAATTGGTGCCGCTTTCGTCATAGCGGCTCAGCACGTAGTGGTCGATATTGCTGTTCTTCGTCCAAGTGACGCGGACCGGGTAGATGCCGTTCGCGGCCACCATGCCGCTCTCATAGCGGTTCTGGGAAACAGCAAGGCCGGCGACTTCGCCCGGCGCGCCAATTGTCTGGCTTTCGGTTGCAATCGTCTCCAGTCCGTTTCCATTGGAGACCTGGACCGAGAAAATCGTGTACTGGTCGTCAGCGACACCGCTGGTATCGTAGGGTTCCTCGTAGACGACCGAATCGAGATATTTTCCCGGCTGCAAGACCTCCTGTTTGACCGCGCCGTTGGCTGTCTGGGCGTTGATGAGATAGGTCCAGCCGCTATGGCTTGTCCGGTCATCGGAAGTATCCAGTCCGACGACCTGCGGGAAGGAGACCACATAGGCGTACTTTTTCAGCGACAAGGTCACCGAAGCGGGGTTGGAAAGCAGGTAACCGTCAACCGTTGCGGGAGACCCCTTGATGGTCTCGCCATCAGCCTCTCCAAGCGGGATGACCGTGTAGGTGTAGCGGACGCCGGGGACAATCTTGTTCTTGCCACGCTTGTCGGTGAAGGTCACCGTGTCGGTACCGCTCATATCCAACGTGTCGTCACTCGAACCGTAGGGATACACCTGCTCCTCGTTCTCGCCCGGAGCAGAGCGATAAATCAGATAACCGGTCGTCCCGCTGTCCGCCTTGTCCCAGGTGAGCTTCATCTGGTTCTTCGAGGTCGAGTAAACCAGGGCCTGCCCTTGGGTGGCGGTCAGGTTGGTCGGGGAAGAAGGAGCTCCCGCGACCAAAGAGAAGCCGATGGCGTAGGATCCATCTTCAAGGTCGGTAGTGGCGTTGTTGCTGCCAACTGAGGAAACCTTGAAGTAGAGTTCCTGCCCCTGCTCGTTCTCCCCCACCTGATAGCGGAACCTGGTCTGGCTGCCGGAAGCTGTTCCGGCAAGGGAATAGGAGGCCGAACTGGTCCCCTTCACATACACCTTGTACCCCGTCGCGTCAACGACCGGGCTCCAGGAAACCATGATATAGTCGGTGCTCTTGCCCTTGTCCGCGGAAACACTCTCCGGAACTGTCAGAATCGATCCTACGGCACTAGCTGTCGTCTGGCTGCCCGATTCCGCCTTTTTCGCGTAGCTGCGGGCATAGACCCGGTAGCTGTAGCGCTTCCCTGCGACAATCGGGTTTGTCGTATCCGCGACATCGTCATAGCTGGTCCCCATCACCGTTTCCGGTAGTTCCTGGTACTCGTCCGAACCCTCAGGAGCGCGTTCGACCACATAGTAGTCTGCACCAACAACACTTGTCCAGGAAAGGGAAATCCGGTCGGTGAAGGCGCCTTTGGTGGCGCTCAGGAATACCGGATTGCTTCCATCGAAACCGTTATCCAGCGACTCGTCGACCGTCGTTACCTGCTGGTCCTTGAACTCCGAGGTATACAGGTCCATGTTGCAGCCGGCAAATCCCAGAAGGGAAACAAGCCCAAGCATCATCAACGTGTTTCTCATCTCCCCTCCTCAGTAGGGTTTCTCCGTCAGGTCGCTGTAGCTGTACGAAGCAGTCTCACCATTGAAAGTGACACTGAACGCACCCGAAGAAGCTTGCACATCAAGTGTCGTTGTAATCGACACCGTGGCAGTCAGGCTCTTGAACGGATCGGCCGGCAACGTGACCGTGAAACTGCCGGTGCCGATGGTCTTCAGGGAATCGGTACCCAGATACCCAGCAGTTTCGTCGTCACTCGCGTAAATCTCAGGACTACTGTTCGTCGAGACGGTGATGCCGCTTGTTCCGACCGGAGTCGAGGTGAAGGTGAGGGAACCGGCATTCTGCGTGGCGGACCAGAACGTTGACTTAACGCTCATGATGCTGACCGTGCCGTCACTGCTGGTATAGGACTTTTGGTCGCCACCAAGCGCAGTGCCCGGCCACCAGTCGCCACCAAACGCGGTGTCCGCAAGGTGCAGGTGCTCGTTCAGGACCAGACAGACCGCATCCAGGATTTCACGGGTGTCATACAACCTATAGACATTGCTGGTGTCGCTGCTCCACTCGCTGGTGACATCGGCTCCATCCACGTTCTTGGAGCTCTTGATGGCAAAGCGCTTCAGGTAGTCGGAGGGATCGGAGACCTCGGCGCCATGATAGAGAAGCGTGTAGGTAGTGCCGTCCGAACTGAGCTTCAGGTAGCCTGCAGTGCCGGCGGTGCCGCTTGACCCGCCTGCCTCCAGGCCCGTGACATCAACCAGGTCCTGTTCGGCGTCGGCCTGTTTCAGATAGTACCCGGTCGCCCCGTCCACCGCGCTCCAGACCAAGGTGTAGTAGGGTTTGTCCGCGTTGCTGGTCGCATTGAAGCCCGATGGCGCCTTGAAGACGTAGCCATGGTTGGCGTCATCTCCCGAGACATAGCTCTGTGGCTGGCTGGTCAGGCCGTCCTTCTCGCTGGCGATGGTGAAATAGGTGTCGCTGGTCGTGGTAAGCGTGTAGCTGGTGCCAGTCACGGTGGTAGCGGCACCCCAGGTCGTCCCGTCGCCGCTCTGGTAGAGCAGATAGCTCTCCGCTCCGTCGACCGCGTCCCACCTTGCCGTGATCTGGGTTCCGCTTGTCGCTTTGCTGGCGGTAAGGACGGGCGGGGCGAACCAATGGCCCTCGACGCCTTCGATCAAGTCTTCGGCGACCTCGCCTTCTTCCTCGGCAAGGGAATAGGGAACCACCTTGACCAGGTAATGGGAAGAAAGCGGATAGGGGTTGGTGCTCTTCACCGCGAACAGCGCGTCCGAGGAAAGGAACTGCTGGCTGTACCCAGCGGTGCCCTCCACCGTTTCCACGAGCTTGGACCCAAGATAGGTTGTGCTGTCATATATCGGGGCGTTGTTGCCATCCAGCACCTTCCGGTACAGGTTGACGTTGTAGCCAGCAGCCCCCGGGATTGCCTTCCAGGTGACAGTGAAGGAGTTGTTGGTCGTATCGTTGTCGCCGATTGCCGGATCCAAACCATAGGGACCGAACAAACTGCCCGTTTCCACGCTGGAGCAGGCGCTCTCGTTTCCCTCCTCGTCCACCGAGACGACCACGAAGTCATAGACCTTCCCCGCGTCCGCGGTTCCCGCCCCGACCTCCGAGGAGAGGGTGAACGAAACCGTACCGCTGTCGGACTGGCTGAGGCCGATGAAAGTGTACGGATCCTCCGTACCGTTTAAGCGGTAGCCGACCTTGTAGGAAGCCGCATGCTCCACCGTGCCGAAGCTCCCCGTCAGCGCCGTCTGGGAAACGCTGTCCGCCACGCTCAGGCCAGCGGGAATGGCCAGGGCACTGCCTTGGACAACCTGCACATAGGTGGTATTCAGATCCTTGGCGCCTGCATAGGTCGCTGTCAGCTTGTAGTAGTTGGCCACACCGGCTTCGGCATCCAGAGTCCAAGTGCCATGGTAGCCGTTGTCGGAACCGGGAAGCGTCACTCCCTCCCCCGGGGAAACCTTTCCCGCGGAGGAAAGCTCCTCATACGAGCCAGCGCTCTGCAAGGCATAGGTGACCTTGTCATGCTCGTAGTCGCTATCGGTGTCCTCGTTCCAGGAAAGCGTGACCTTTCCGGCCAGATTGGTGGTGGCGGCAAGGTCCTCGATATAGGAGACCTGCGTGAAGCTGGTTTTGTACACTACGGTGTCGCTGACAAGCGGATCGCTTTCGGTTCCGTCCTCGTAGACAAGGCGCAGGGTGTAGGAATAGGTATGGTCCACCTTCAGCTCGTCACCAGACAGTGTGAAGGAATCGGTGTAGCTGGTAGCGTTTGTGTTCTCGAGGGTCGTGGTGGAGTATTCGTCGCTGCGCGTGAGCGAGAAGGTGCCCTGCTTGCCGCTGGGTTCCTCGTACGTCCAGGAAACCGTGTTGGACAGACCCGCCTCGCTCGTCGAAGTTCTGCCGTCTTGGACCTGCAGGTCGGTGGGAAGCCATGCGCGGTAGCCTGCCTGCGCCGTTTCCAGCGGATTGAGCGATTTGTCCTGGGTCTGGATGACGTTGGTATCGGCAAAGTAATAGGCGGCAGTGACCCGGTATGCGTAGGTGGTGTTGGCATCCGCGGAGGTATCCAGATAGCTGTAGGAAGCCTTGCCGCCTGTACCGTCTTGCGTATAGCCGTACTCGGCAGTGTTGATATCGGTGCCAAGGGCCACCAGGGTAGTCCACTTATCAGCCCCGCTCGCAAGCCTTTCGACCTTTGCCCTGTGCGTGACCGAACCGGACGCGAGGCCGCTCACATAGCCGGGCAGCGTCCATTC
>CAJMOS010000017.1 GCA_905215015.1 uncultured bacterium
GACGATTTCCAACCTTGCCGAATACGGGGCGGTCAACGGGCGGGGAGATTGCGGCATCCAGGCTTCACTTTTCATCAACCTTGCCCGCATCGCAGGACTGAAAAGCGATTGGATGGCGGGCATGTACGTTACTCCGCACAGGGTTGGCAACCATGACTGGGCTACCTTTCAGGTCCCCGGCTTGGACGAGACCTTTTATGCGGACTGCTCGTTCGGAGGAGGGGCGTTGCGGAAGGGGAACCTTCTCGGCTCCGGGTTTTATTTTGGAAACCTTGATGTGATGCGGGTACCCTGCACCACGATCCTGGCGCCCGGGCCATCGCTGATTGCCGGCCCATGGAGGAACGACCCGACCGACAACCAGAGCGGCGAGGCATGGTACGGAAACCGGACCCTTGCCCCGGATGAGCTGGTCGACACCCGCCGGACCGTTTCCTTCAAGCTGCTCTGACCGGTTTTCCCGTGTGATATGGTTACATGTGTATAGTATATTTCGTCAGGCTTTGGCATCCGTCCGGAGGGTTGCCATGCATGGCGTCGAAAAAATGCTTACGGGATCACTAGATGTGGTTGACAAGGATGTTGCAAGCTTCCTAGAATCACCATGGTTGAAGGATCGCTGAAAAAGCTGATCCTTTTTTTATAGCGCGTTGAAATTAATTATGGAAAAGACGAATATCACTTCAAATCCGCTGTTTGTGCTGTACGAGCCGCTGGTGCGCGGGCTTGGTCTGGCGATTGTCGAGATCCACCAGTCCGACCGTGGCAAGAATATCGAGCTCGAAGTCGCGATCACCCGTCTAGGCGGGGACGCGACCAGCAAGGATTGCGATGCCGCATACCATGCGATCTATCCGGTTGCGTTGGAGGATGCCGGACCGCTCAGGGATGTATTCCTGACCGTCGAAACTCCAGGTATGCTCCGGACAATCAAGGATGCGCATGAGTTCGAGCTGTTCACAGGAAGGTCGGTTAAGGTGTACGATACAGGTCGTGCCTCCTGGCTGTCCGGCAGGATTGCCGCATTCGACGGCGAGAAGCTATCCCTCGACCAAGTCCGCGTCGGGGAGGGCAAGGAGACCTTGGAGCATCTTGAGCTCGGCATCGCGCAGATCCAGAAAGCGAAGCTGGAGTATCTCGAGGAGGATTGGAAAGATGGCAGGTAGAAAAAACGCCAAGACCGCGCCGGTCGAGCCCGTGGAGACGATGGGAAGCGCCATTAAGGCATTGATGGAAGAGAAGGGTATCTCTGAGGACCTGGTGTTCAGTACCGTCGAGAACATCATCAAAGACGCGTACAAGCAGCAGTACAAGCCCTACGAGAACTGTGTCGTCCGGTGGAATGACGCCCATGACAACATCGATGTCTTTGTCCAGAAGACCGTTGTCGATGGCGAACAGGACGGCGTGATCGATCCCATCGAGATTTCCCTTGAGGACGCCAGACGCCTCGATCCGCAGTGCGACATCGGGGACGAGCTGCTGATTCCTTTCGATCCGAGAAATCTGAAGCGCCAGAGCATCCAGCAGGCCAGGACCGATGCCCGCAAGTCCTTCCGCAGCATCACCAACGACAAGCAGTATAACGAGTACAAAAACAAAGAGGGCCAGCTGATCAAAGGCTATTTCCTCCGCCAGATGCCCAACGGCGACATCTGGGTCAACATCGGCACGATCGAGGGCCTGCTCCCCAACCGGAACCAGAGCCCGAGGGAGAACTACGACGGGTACGGCGTCAATGATTCGATCCTCTGCTACGTGGAGTCTGTCAAGGAGGATGACCACGGGGTGCATGTCATCCTGTCCAGGACCCACTCCGAGCTTGTCCGCAAGCTGTTCGAGTTGCAGATTCCCGAGATCCAGCAGCAACAGATCGACATTGTCAAGGTGGTCCGCATGGCTGGCATGAGGACCAAGGTCGCCGTTGTCAGCCGCAGCGAGAATATCGATCCTATCGGTGCCTGTATCGGTCTGCAGGGGAACCGCATCAAGACGATCATGGACGAGATTGAGGGAGAGCGGATCGACATCGTCCGTTACGATTCCAATCCGGTCAACTACATCCGCAATGCCTTGGCTCCTGCCGAGGTGAAGGATATCGTCGTGATCGACAAGAACGTCTTCCAGGCGGTCGCCATCGTCGACAAGAGCCAGCAGGCCCTTGCCATCGGCAAACAGGGTGTCAACGTCCGCCTCGCCAGCAAGCTGTGCGACTGGATGATCGAGGTCAAGACCCAGGAAGAGTTCGACGAGATGGATATCTCGCAGGCTGCCCGCGAGAAGGCCGAGAGCATCTTCGGTGGAGAGGAGCAGGACGAGGCGGTCGCCCCGCAGCCAGAACAGGTCGCCGCGGCCGAGACTCCCGCCAAGCCGGCTGCCTCCGACAACAGCGGTGTTCCTGAGGACGAGGTTCCTCTCGCGGACCTGCCGCTTGACGAGAAGCTGCTGAAGAAGCTGCAGTTCCACGATATCTACAGCGTCGAGGATTTCATCAGCCTGACGCAGGACGACCTGGCCGCCATGAGCGACCTGGCCGCCGAGGATATCGCCGAGATCAAGAAGGTGATCAGCGAGAACATCGATATCGTGGAAGATGAGAACGAAGAGACTGAGTATGTCTGTCCGAACTGCGGACAGCCCGTTACGCCGGACATGAAGGTATGCCCGCATTGCGGTACCGGTCTGTCTTTTGAGGAAGTTTGACGGAGAGAGTCGAGGGAAGAATGGAAGAGAACAAGACGGAAGAGAAACAAAGCCAGGTTATCTTGATCAAGCATGTGGTCAAGACGAGCGCCCCACAGGCTGCTCCAGAACCCGAGGCCAAGCCGGAGGAAAAGACTCCGGTGGAAAAACGCAAGGTCGTCATCAAGAAGAAGAAGGTGGTCGTGGTACGCCAGCCCAATCCTGCTCCGCAGGAAAAGCCGGCGCCGGTGGCTTCCACCTCTGCTCCAGTCGTGGCGAAACCGGCTCCTGCCGCCACGACTGCACCGGCGAAGCCTGTCGTTAGGCAGCCCCAGCAGGCTCCGACGCCGGCGGTCAATCCGACGATCAGCAACCCGTTGCATACGGGTCCGACCATCATCCGTCCCACCAATCTTCCCCCGGTTCCCGGACAAGGCCAGTCCATCAAAGACCACAACGATTGGCAGAACCAGAACAATGGATACAACCAGCAGCGTTCCACGGTTCCCTCCGTCGGCCCGAGGCAGGTGGGCATTGTCGGCGGTAGGCCGGCCTATCGTCCCGGCCAGAACGGAAACGGCTACAACCGCTCGTTTGGAGCCGGCCGCAACCAATATGGAAACAACTATGGCGCTTACAACCGCGGCCAGGTGAGACCCGGCTATGGCCAACGCGCCGGACAGGCCGGAGACCGTCAGGGCTACGGCAACCGCGCCCCGTATGGGCAGAATGCCAATACCCGCCCGGGCTTTGGAAACCGGCCGGGTGCAGGCAGCCGCCCTGGATTCGGTGGTCGTCCCGGATTTGGCGGCAGACCTGGCGCCGGAGGACGTCCGATAGGTGGCGGCCAGGGAGCTGGCCGACCGCAGGATGCCTTCGGCCAGAGGGATATCCGTAGTGGCAAGGGTACCAACCGCCGCAAGAAGGGCTTCGAGAAGCGTACGGAAGACGAAGAGATCGAGTTCCAGCTCCAGCGGAAGAAGGAGCAGGAAGCCGCCCGTCTTGCCGCCGTGCCCAAGAAGATCGATATCATGGACTCGATCAGCGTCGCTGATCTGGCCAAGAAGATGAACCTGAAGGCCAACGAGATCATCAGCAAGCTCTTCAAGATGGGGATGATGGTGACCATCAACCAGCAGATCGATTTTGATACCGCTTCGATCATCGCCGACGAGTACGGCTGCGAGGTCCACAAGGTCTCGCTGTACGACGAGACGATCATCGAGAATGACGACGACAACAATCCCGAGGATATGGTTCCCCGCGCTCCGATCGTCACCGTCATGGGCCATGTCGACCATGGCAAGACCAAGCTGCTGGACGCCATCCGTTCCTCCCACGTCGCCGAAGGCGAGTATGGCGGCATCACCCAGCACATCGGCGCCTACAAGGTCAATATTCCCGACAAGGGTGATATCGTCTTCATCGATACTCCGGGACACGCGGCGTTCAGCATGATGCGTGCCCGCGGAGCCCAGGTGACCGACATCGTCGTCCTGGTCGTCGCGGCTGACGACGGCGTCATGCCGCAGACCCGTGAGGCCATAGACCACGCCAAGGCGGCAAACGTGCCCATCATCGTCGCCATCAACAAGTGCGACCTTCCCGACGCCAAGCCGGAGAGGATTATGCAGCAGCTCTCCGATATCGGCTTGATGCCGGAAGAGTGGGGCGGCCAGACCCTCTATTGCAAGATTTCCGCGCTGAAGAAGCTGGGTATCGACGATTTGCTGGACACCATCCTTCTGCAGGCGGAGATGATGGAGCTGAAGGCCAATCCGAACTGCCGCGCCGAGGGCAGGGTCCTCGAAGCCCGCATCGAGCAGGGCCGCGGTACCGTGGCGACCGTCCTGATCCAGAAAGGCACGCTCCATGTCGGAGACTATTACTGCGCAGGAATCTACGCGGGACGCGCGCGCGCCATTTTTGACGACAAGGGGCAGAAGATCCAGGAGGCCGGACCCTCCACTCCGGTCGAGATCATCGGCCTTTCCTCCATCCCGAAGGCTGGCGACCCGTTCCAGGTCACCGAGGACGAGAAACAGGCCCGTATGGTCAGCGCCAAGCGTCAGGAATTGGAACGGCTTGGCGCCACCGAGAACACCAACAAGGTGACCCTCTCTAACCTGAGCGAGAAGATCAAGGAAGGGGACATCAAGACCCTCAACCTGGTCATCAAGGGAGACCTGCAGGGTTCCGTCGAGGCTCTCCAGCAGTCTTTGGAGAAACTTTCCACGCCGGAGATCCGGCTGGCGGTCATCCGTGCCGCGGCAGGCGCCATCATCGAGAGCGATGTGACGTTGGCGAGCGCGTCGAATGCCTTGATCATCGGCTTCAACGTCAGGCCGACGCCCAGAGCGCTTGCGCTGGCTGCCGAGGAGAAGGTCGAGATCCGCAAGTACAATATCATCTACGATGTGGTTGATGACGTGAAGGCGGCCATGGAGGGCATGCTCAGCCCGGTCACCAAGGAGATCGATCTTGGCACTGCCGAGGTGCGCAACATCTTCAGGGTGCCCAAGGTCGGTGTCATCGCCGGCTGTATGGTCACCAGCGGAAAGGTCACGAGAGACGCCATGGTGCGCGTCATTCGCGACAACATCCAGATCAACAAGGAAAACATCAGGATCAGCAGCCTGAAACGCTTCAAGGACGATGCCAAGGAAGTCGCCGAAGGGTTCGAATGCGGTATCGGGCTAGAGAACTTCCAGGACCTGCAGGTCGGAGATGTGCTTGAGATCGTCGGCACGCAGGAGGTCGCCCGCAAGCTTGAGGACACGATGACTCCGCAGGCGGCCGAGGAAGCGAAGCAACTGGAGGCCAGAGGGTGAGCCAGTACAGCCAGCAACGCCTCGAGGCGAAGATCCTGGAGGGCATCAGCATGATGATCGTCAACGGGGATATCAAGCACCACGACCTCTCCTCGTTGACGAGTGTCACGCGGGTGGTCCTCTCGACCGACAACGCCTACGCCACCGTCTATGTTTCCGCGCCTTTTGACGAAGGGAAGGTGGAGAAATGCGCCCAGGCCCTCCAGAGCGCCCGTGGTTTCATCCAAAAGCGCCTGGGAGCCTTCATGCGGACGAAGAACACGCCGGTATTGACCTTCAAGCGCGATGTCGGGTTCCAGGAGGGGGAGAAAATGGATCGGCTCCTCGATTCGCTCTCCAAGCATGGGAACTAACGCATCGATCCTGTTGATTGACAAGAAACCAGGAATCACCAGTTTCGCCGCCTTGCGGGAGACGAAACGGTGCATTGATCCGAAAACAGGCCATATCGGGACTCTCGACAAGTTCGCGTCTGGCCTGCTTGTCGTCTTGACGGGCAGCATGACCCACCTGAACCCGGTGTTCTCCGAGCTGGACAAGAGCTACGAGGCGACCTTCCGTTTTGGCGTGGAGACCGACACCCTCGATCCGGACGGGACCATCGTCCAGACGGGGGAGGGCATCGATCCCTCGCGGCTGGAAGAGGTCATCCGGAGCCAGTTCCTCGGGGAAATCGACCAGACGCCCCCTCGTTACTCGGCGGTACATGTCGGCGGGGAGAGGGCAAGCAAGCTGATGCGGCGGGGAAAGAGCGTGGAGATGCCGCACCGCAAGGTGACCATCCACGACTTCCAGGTGGCCGAGGCCGATGCCCGCACCCTGAAGGCGCGCATTACCGTCAGCAAGGGGACCTACATCCGCTCAATCGCCAGAGACCTTGCCGCGGCAATGGGCTCCTGCGGCATGGTCACCGCCCTCCGCCGGACCCGTCTTGGACCGTATTCGGTGGATGAGGCGGTCGGTTGCGACGACAGGGAAGGCCTTGCCGCGACCTTCAGCCGCACCGGCGAGTACTTGCTTCGCCTGCCCCACGTGGGCAAAATGGAAGTCGCGCATGAGGACATACGGATGATGGAGCACGGCAGGTGCAGCGACCGGCTGGTCTCCGTCGATGGAAAGCGCTCCGTCACCTATGGCGCCGTCTACGCGGGGGGATATCTGCGCTGGGTCGTCGACCTCGCGAATCGCCGCATCATTTGTCATGTTCCGGAGGAACTGCATGCAAACGGATGATTTCCTGCACCTGGTGGAAAGCCGTGTCCTGAGCGGGACACCCATGGTCTGCTCCATCGGCGTCTTCGATGGAGTGCACCGTGGACACCAGGAAATCATCACCACCTGCGTCAGGTACGCCCGCCGCAATGGATGGAAGAGCATGGTGGTCACCTTCAACCGGAATCCCAAGGTCCCGGCAGGGGTGAAGGCCCCCTTGTTGATGAGCCAGGCCCAGAAACGGCAATTTCTTGCCGAATTAGGGGTTGATTACCTGGTTGTCATTGACTTTTCTCCCGATTTCAGTAAACTCACTGGTGTTGAGTTCTTGAACCTTCTCGGTACGCTTTGTACGGTGAAGGGGATAGTTGTCGGTGTCGATTTCCGCTGCGGTACTCCGGCTTCGTGTGCCGGTCCCGAACAGCTGCAGGAATACCTGGACCGGCGCGGTCCCGGGAACAAGCTCCTGATTCCTCCCTACGTCCGGCTGGACAGTGGAGAACGGGTGAGCAGCTCCTTGGTCCGTAAGACACTCAAAACGGGCGATCTTCCCTTGGTGGAGAAGATGCTCGGCAGGTACTACAGCCTGGATCTCAGGGGTTCGGCCCCCGGATACCGGGATGGAAGCCTGTGGTATCCTCTCGAGAAACTTGAACAGCTTCTGCCACCGTGTGGCACCTATGTTGCTCAGGCCCTGACTGTCGATGGTACGAGGATTCCTGTCGTGGCGCGGTTGACCACCAAGGACCTCATCCTGAAAGCGGACCGGGTGGATGTTTTTCCTGAGGGTATCGAACAACTCTATGTAATACAGAGGTATGGCACATGATTACGAAGGAACAGAAGCAAGAGCTTATCGTCAAGTTTGGCGGTAATGAGAAGAATACCGGTTCGTCCGCCGTCCAGGTTGCGTTGCTGACTGCGCGCATCAACGACCTTACCGAGCACTTCAAGAGAAACCCGAAGGATACCAACGGCAAGAGAGGCCTGCTCACTCTGGTTGGACAGAGAAAGAGACTGCTTGGCTACATGCAGAAAACCGATCTGGAAGGGTATCGCAAGCTCGTGCAGGATCTTGGTCTCCGCAAATAAGCTTCCGACCGCAGATGGGAATGAGGCGATCATGAGAGAAGGCTCCGGCTATCACAACCAATAGCCAGGAGCTTTTTATATGACTGCCGGAAAAGAACCAAAAGAACAAAAGAAAGAAATAGGAAACAGGAAAACAAAATGAGTGTAGAGAAAGTATCGATGAAGATTGGTGGTAACGACCTCGTCCTTGAGACCGGCCGCATCGCCAAGCAAGCCAATGGTGCAGTGTTCGCCACCTATGCCGGATGCGCCGTCATCGCGACCGTCTGCTGTGGCGCCGCACCAACCGAGCCGCTTGATTACGTTCCGCTTTCCGTGGAATACAACGAGCGCTATTATGCCGCAGGCAAGATTCCTGGCGGTTTCATGAAGAGGGAGGGCAAGCCCAAGGACAAGGAGATTCTCGTTTCCCGTCTGATCGACCGTCCTATGCGCCCGCTCTTCGACAAGGCCTTCGGCCGCGAGATCCAGGTTGTCCCGACCGTCGTCTCCGCCGACCAGAACAATACTCCGGACATCGTGGCCATCATCGCCGCCAGCGCGGCAGTGACCATCAGCGACATCCCCTTCAACGGGCCGATTGCCGCCGTGCGTGTCGCCTTGGTGGATGGCAAATACGTGATCAACCCGACGTTCAGCCAGATCGACAACAGCCAGATGGATATCGTCGTCGCCGGAACCCATGACGGCATCACCATGGTCGAGGGTGGCGCCAAGCAGGTCAGCGAGCAGACCATGATCGACGCGATCAACACCGCAGAGCCGGTCATCCGCCAGCTGTGCGAGCTGCAGACCAAGTTGCAGGAGCTTGCCGGAAAAGCCAAGCTGCCGGTTTTCGAGGACACCACCGACAACAGCTGGCTCGAGCCGATCAGGAACGAGGCACGGCCGCTGATCAAGGAAGCGACATACACCAAGGGCAAGCAGGCCCGCTTTGCGGCCATCGAGGCTGTCAAGGCCAAGATGAAGGAAACCTACGCCGAGCTGATCGGGGACGACCCGAAGCGCCTTGAGGCTGTCGGACTGATGTGCGACGACCTGGAGAGGGACACGTTGCGCGATGGCATCCTGAACCGCGATATCCGTATCGACGGGAGAAAGCTCGATGAGATTCGCCCGATCACCTGTGAGGTCGGCGTATTGCAGAGAGCCCATGGCTCGGCCCTGTTCACCAGAGGCGAGACCCAGAGCCTTGCCACCACCACCCTCGGCACCGCCAGTGACGAGCAGATGTTTGACGACATCGATGGAGAGAAGAGCTACAGCAACTTCATGCTGCACTACAACTTCCCGCCGTTCTGCGTTGGTGAGACCGGAAGGCTCACCACTGGCCGCCGCGAAATCGGCCACGGGCATCTCGCCCAGCGCGCCCTTTACGCCGTCATGCCAAGCAAGGAGAAGTTCCCGTACACCACTCGTGTCGTCAGCGACATCATGGAAAGCAACGGTTCCTCCTCCCAGGCCTCCATTTGCGGCGGCTGCCTGAGCCTGATGGACGCAGGCGTCCCCATCGAGGCGCCGGTTGCCGGCATCGCCATGGGCCTGATCACCGAGGGCGAGCACTATGAGCGCTACAAGATCCTCAGCGATATCTGCGGCGAGGAAGACCACATGGGCGACATGGACTTCAAGGTCGCGGGTACCGAGAAGGGCATCACCGCCTTCCAGATGGATATCAAGATTGCCGGTGTCACTCCGGAATTGATGCATCAGGCCCTGGAGCAGGCCCGTGTCGGCCGTCTCCACATCCTTGGCATCATGAAGCAGTGTCTGGCCGAGCCGAGGAAGGAAGTGAGCCCCTACGCGCCGAAGATCCTGACCATGAAGGTTGACGAGGAGAAGATCGGCGCCGTCATCGGTACCGGTGGAAAGACCATCAAGGCAATCGCCCAGCAGAGCGGAGCCGAGGTCAACATCGATGATGATGGAACCGTGACGATCTACGGACCCAACGGCGCCTCCGCCCAGAAGGCGAAGGAACTGGTCAACTCGATTGTCGAGGAACCCGAGGTCGGCAAGATCTATCAGGGCACGGTCAAGCGCATCATGGATTTCGGCGCCTTCATCGAGATTCTTCCTGGCAAGGAAGGCCTCTGCCATATCTCCAAGCTCTCCCACAAGAGAGTGGAGCACGTGGAGGACGTCCTGCATGTCGGCGACCAGATTCCCGTGAAGCTGATCGAGATCGACCGCCAGAACCGTCTGAACCTTTCCTACATCGACGCGCTCGATGCACAGAAGAAAAAATGACGGTACGTTTCCAAGTCGTGCGGCAGGGAGCGAAACTCCCTGTCTACGCGACAGCCGGCAGTGCAGGCTGTGACCTTACAGCCTGCATTGACCAGAATCTGGTCCTGAAGCCGATGCAGCGGGCTCTGGTACCTACCGGGCTTGCCATGGCCCTCCCGCAGGGGGTCGAGGCGCAGGTCAGGCCTCGCAGTGGTCTTGCCATCAAGAAGGGCATCACCGTCCTGAACGCTCCAGGGACCATCGACAGCGATTATCGTGGCGAGGTCCAGGTCATCCTGGTCAACCTTGGCAGCGAGGAATTCGTCATCAAATCCGGCGACCGGATCGCGCAGATGGTGTTCTGCCGGTACGAGCAACCCACCTTCCAGCTTTGCGAGAGTCTGGATGAGACTGAGCGTGGCGGGGGAGGATTCGGATCGACGGGGGTGTAGGCAGCCATGGCAAGAAGCCGCTACTCTTTGGTATCGTCCTATGTGGGGCGCTCCTATCTGGCGAATCTTGCCGTCGCCTTCATCTTTTTTTTCTTTATTTTCTTCGTGAACCAGATCCTGCTGATCGCCCAGCGCATCCTGGTGAAGAACGTCTCGCTCCTCAGCGTCCTCAAATTGGTCACCCTGGCGATTCCCCAGTTCCTGCTCTATACCTTTCCCTTCAGCAGTCTGACGGCAAGCGCCATGGTCATCGGGGATTTCTCCGCCAACAACGAGATCCTGGCGCTCCGCTCCAGCGGCATCAGTCTCCGGCATGTGTTCCGTCCGATACTTGCCTGTTCCTTGGTGGTTTCCCTGGTCACCTTCCTGACCGTGGACGTCGTCCTGCCTGAAAGCCATCTCCGATACCGTCACCTCTACATGGACCTGATGCGGGAGCTGCCGACGCTGGAAATCACCAGTTACGGCTCCAACTCGATCGGCAACCAGGTACTGGCGAACGGGCTTGCCAGCGGCAATTCGGTCGACGACCTGGTGCTCTTCGACTCGGCTGGGCGAAAACAGGTTGTCAGCGCCCCCGGCGCGTCAATCTCCATGGTCGACCCTCTGCGCTTCATCTATGCCCTCGATCTGGATGACGCATCCTTGCTTGCCGGCGCGCCGGGCGACGGTACGCTGAACCTCGCCAAGGCCGACCGCGCCATCTTGTACCTGGATTTTTCCCAGCAGGTTCCTGATGCCGCCACGACGACCCCGAGCCAGCTTCCCATCAAAGAGCTGGACGACCGGATCAGCCAGCGGAGAATCTCCCTCGAACAGGAATGGGAGAAGAACGACCAGATGGCGCATAGGCTGTATGACACAGCCCGTCTGGCCGACAGTCCTGCCGCCTACAACCAGGCGCTCGACCAGATCGACGAGCTCCGTGCTCATCCTCCGATTGTCTTTTACCTGCAGTATTACCGGGCCGAGAAGCAGAAGAAACTCGCCCTCAGCATGGCCTGTTTCCTGTTGGTCTTCCTGACATTTCCGTTGGCATACCTGCATGTCAAGCACGGTCGTCTGATCGGTTTCGGCGTGGCCATGCTCAGCGCGGTGGCCTACTGGTACATGCTCTTCTTCGTCCAGATCAACATCTACCGTACCCCGGTCAACCCATTGTTTTTGATGTGGATGCCTGACGTGGTCATGAGCCTTGCTGGACTGGTCGTCCTGTGGAGGATGCCGAAATGAGGAAGGTGGACCAGTATATCCTCGGCACGCTTGTGAAGACGGCGGCAGGCACCACGGCGCTGTGCACGCTGATGCTGGTGTCGGTACAGATGTTCCAGCACCTGGACGCCTTCCTGCGCAACCAGACTCCCCTGAAGGACCTGCTTCGGCTGGCGGTGCTCTACATTCCTTCGTCTGTGGTCTTTGTGTTCGCTCCGGCGTTGCTTTTCGCGGCCGCCTATACCTTCAGCCAGCTTTCCGCGAACAATGAGCTGATCTGCCTGTACAATGCCACGTTCAGCCAGCGCCGGCTGGTCTTTCCGGTCCTGCTGGTTGGCGTCCTTTGCTGTTTCCTGCAGTTTGCTGTCCAGGAGTGGTGGGATATCCCGGCCCAGCATCTTCTCAGCCAAGTGCAGACGGAAATCTTCGGGGTCACCAGCACCAAGGACAAAAGGGAAATCACGCTGGGCGATTGGGAGCAGGGCTATGTCTTCCATGCCGCCCGCTACTTTGACGAGGGCAGAAGGGCAGACCGGGTCGCCGTGGTGATTCTGGATGAGCGTCATCAGCTTCAGGGAAGGGTGGATGCACGTAGCGCCACCTTCCAGGATGACGGAAGCTGGTTGCTTCGGGATGTCGATTGCATCTGGGTCGATATACAGACCATGGCCGTGGAGCGTGAGCATCACGCCACCTATATCCTCGACCGGCTCACCTTGGAACCCCAGTTGCTCAAGGACAACAGCACCGACATCAAGACCATGTCCATCCCGGTCGCCAGGAAGTTTCTTGAACGCATGCGGACGCTCGACCACGCCCAATGGCGGAACTACGCGGTGGATTTCAGCCAACGGATGCTGGGGTGCCTGGCGCCGCTGGTCATGCTGTTCATCGCCTGCACGATGAACTACCGGTACAAAAAAAACGTGCTGCTTTTCACCATCATCCTCTCCCTCTGCCTCGCGGTTGTCTACTATGTGGTGCAGATGATGACGTTGATCCTCGCCAGACAAGGAGTGGTGGGTCCTGCGGCGGGCATGCTGCTGCCGATGGTGGTCACCCCGCTTTTCGTCTTGGCCTCCCAGTCGTTGCTGCGGCGTTTCCTCTGAGAAAGAAGCTATCCGAACAGCCTGCTTTATGGTACTGTTGAATCCAGTCTTGGGGCCTTTTGCCCCGTAAGGAAGGCACATGCAAGGCATTTACACGAAACTCCATCAGGACGGCTCATGCGCCGCCCGCACCGGCGTCCTGCATCTCCCCCATGGCGATGTGGAGACACCGGTCTTCATGCCGGTCGGCACCAACGGCACCGTCAAGGGAATCTATCACGACACCCTGCGCAAGATCGGCTTCAACCTGATTCTTGGCAACACCTATCACCTGTACCTGAGACCCGGTACCGAAATCCTGAAGAAGTACGGGGGACTCCACAAGTTCTGTGGCTGGGACCGCAACATCCTGACCGACTCGGGAGGGTTCCAGGTATTCTCCCTCAGCGGCCTGAGGAAGATCAGCGAGAACGGGGTCAGGTTCCAAAGCCATATTGACGGTTCCTGGCATGAGTTCACTCCCGAAAAGGTGGTGGACATCCAGAGCGTGATCGGCAGCGATATCGCCATGTGTCTGGACATCTGCACCAAACCCGACATCCCCTACAGGGACGCGGTCCACGCGATGCGGGTGACCCACGCATGGGCCGCCCGCTGCCTGGCCCGGAAGGAACAGCTTGGCGGGCAGTTCCCCGGCAACCTTTTCGGCATCTGCCAGGGCAACTTCTACAAGGACCTGCGGAAGGAGAGCGCCGAGGTGGTCAGCGGCATGGACTTTCCCGGCATCGCCATCGGCGGTCTTTCCGTCGGCGAGACTCCGGAGACCTTCCGGGAGATGCTGGCATATACCACCCAGTACGTCACGCCGGACAAGCCCCGGTACGTCATGGGGATCGGATCGCCGGATTTCATCCTCGACGCGGTAGAGAACGGCATCGACATGTTCGACTGCGTCCTGCAGACCCGTATGGCACGCAATGGAGCGGTTTTCACCGATGACGGTGTCATCACCCTGAAGAAAGCCAAGTGGGCCGATGTCCAGGAACCGATCGATCCCGAGTGCGACTGCACCTGCTGCAAAGAGTACACCCTCGGCTATATGCATCACCTGATCAAGTGCAACGAGATGCTCGGCGGCATGCTTGCCACGGAGCACAACCTTGCCTACTTCAAGCGCCTGATGCGGCGGGTCCGGCAGGCGATCAGGGAAGACCGTTTCGCCCAGTTCAAGAAAGACTACCTGGACCGCTTTTACGCAAACGGCGGAAAGCGCTGATCCGGAACAGGGGTTGCGATGGCGGCAAAGACGGAGAAACACAGCCTGGTGGTGATGCTCTGCACGATGGCGAGCAGGTTGCTGGGAATTGTCAAGGCACGGGTGATCGCGACAGCCTTTGGTTCCGGCGCGGTGGGTGACGTAGTCAACTTCACCTACAACATCCCCAACAACTTCCGCAAGCTTTTCGCCGAGGGGGCGATGAGTTCCTCCTTCATCCCCGAGTTCTCCAAGGAAATCGGGGAGGGAAGGAGGGATGACGCTTCCACGCTGATGGACTTGCTCTTCACCTGGCAATTGGTCCTGTTCCTGGTCCTCGACCTGCTTTCCCTCCGCTTTGGAGGCTTGCTCATCTCGTTCTTCTCCGATTTTTCCAGCGAGCAGGTGGCGCTTGGGGCGCGCCTGCTGCCCTTTTTCATGGTGTTCCTCACCGCGATCAGCCTCGGGACCATTTTCAGCGGGATGCTGCAGGTCCACGGACAGTTCTTCGCCTCCAGTTTCGCTCCTCTGATTTTTTCAGCCACCACGATTGCCGGCATTTTGTTGTTCCACGGAAAACTCGGTCCTATGAGCATGGCTTACAGCGTCATGTTGGGTGGAATCCTCCAGATGGGCTTCTGGTACCTTTGGTTGAGACATCTCGGCTACCGGCTCCGCCTGAGGCTCCGTTTCCACGGAGACGCCTTTCCCACGGTGATCCGGCATTGGCTTGCGGTGCTTTGCTCGTCGTTGCTGCAGGTGGCCGGACAACAAGTCTCCTATACGCTTGCAAGCCATCTGGAACAGGGAAGTGTGACCGCGTTCAGCAACGCCACCATTTTCTGGCAGACTCCCTATGGTATTTTCTTCACCGCAATCAGCACGGTCTATTTCCCGCTGATGAGCCAATCCTATGCCCGCCATGACCAGCAGCTTCTGGCCAGGCAGGTGGGAACTGGGCTGGAATACCTCGCCACGTTGCTCGTCCCCTCGACCATCCTGCTGTATTGCTTCAGCGACAGCGCGGTCAGTTCGGTGCTGCAGAGCGGGGCATTCACCCTTCAGGCGTCGTTGCAGACAGCCTTTGTCGTCAGGGTGTTTTCTCTGGGAATGGTGGCGGTCGCCTGGTATGGATTCCTCCAGCGCTTCTGCTACAGCACAGGCCGCTACCGCGCCGCGCTGGCGCTTTCCGTGCTCCAGACGGTGCTGGATATCGCCATTTCCGTCTGCGGCATCCGCTTCGGGCTAGGCATTCTGGCCCTGCCCTTGGCGAACGGCCTTTCCTTCCTCTGCTCGCTTCTCGCCGTGCTTTGGGTGATGCGGGACATCTACCAGATCCATCATGACCTTCGGCTCTGGAAGGCATTGGCAAAGGTGGTCGCGGCCAATATTCCCGTATTGGCCTATTGTCTCTTCTTCAGGAACCTGCATCTGACCTACTGGCAAGACGGCTCTTCCCTGAGGAGCTTCCTGACCACCTGCCTGTACGGAATGGCCGGCGTGGCGGTGGTGCTTGCCAGCTATATCCTCTTCCGGATTCCGTTCATGGCGAGTTTCCGGAGAAGGAAATCTTGAGTATCATAGGTGGCATATGAGCAAACCAACAGTCACCACCTGGCTGAACCAGCTGGTCAATGACGGAATACCCCAAGCGGTGAAGCTGCTTGTCCTCCGGATTTCCCGGGAAGGGGAACAGTGGCTTGTCGAGGCGGACGGCTACACACAGGTCACGAAGGAGCAGAAACAGGGCGAAGGGGAACCAATCCTGCTCAGCGGGGAATACCCGCTTGCACTGGATGAAAAGAATACCGCCCAGATGGAGGCGGTCGCGGTCGGACGCAAGGTCGCCGAGTACCTGCAGGTGGGTGCCTGCAGGGACCGGCTTCTTGCTTTGGAGTATGTCACCATCCTGGATGCGGACGGCAAGAGCCATCTGCTCTACGAGAAGGAGCAGCACAAGATCCACGATCCCGCCTCCAGCGAGCGGCGCATGACCTTTTTGCTGGTTCTCGGCTTCCTTGCCGTCCTGCTGCCCAGTTTCGAGCCGTCCATGGGGATCTTCGGCATGCTGATGGGTGCCTACGGCATCTGGCTGACCCATGGAATCTACAAGAGGCACCGCAAGGCGAGGGCCGCCTTCGTCCTGGATATCCTCGGCATGGTCATCGGTCTCTGGACGATGGTGCTGATGCTGCTCGCAAGCAGGGGAGGTGCGGCATGATGAACACGGAGATGAAAGCAAAGCGCAATGGACGTCTTTCCTTGCTGATGGGTATCTTCAGCATCCTGATTCCCCATTTCTTCATGCCGGTCGTCAGTGGCATCCTGATTGGCTGCTACGGCCTTTTCCTCGCAGGGAAATACTGGAAGGTGGACGACAACGCCTATGCCGGTTTCATGACCAGCCTGCTTGGCTGCTACGGCCTTTTCCTCGCAGGGAAATACTGGAAGGTGGACGACAACGCCTATGCCGGTTTCATGACCAGCCTGCTTGGCGTCCTGACCGATCTCTATCTGATGGCGCTTTTGGCAACTGTTTGAAAGAAGAAGAGAGCCAGGCTCTCACCCGGCTCTCCCCATAGCCTTCAATCTGCGGGAAACGATCAGGCCTTGACGAGCCTGATGGCATCCATGCGGTAGGTGACAGTCTGGTCTCCCATCTGGAAGTCGAAGGTGTCCCCGACGCTATGGTTGCACAAGGCGTTTCCCAGCGGAGCGAGAATGTTGATCACGTACTTTTCCGGGTCGCTTTCCCACGGTCCCATGATGGTGTAGGTGGCCTTTTCCCCGCTCTTCAGGTTGGTCACGTCGACAACGGTGCCGAAGCCGCTTTTGGAGGGGTCGACCTTGGTCAAGTCGACGACGATCGCCTTGTCGATCTCAGCCTTCAGCTCGGCTTCCTTCTTCTGCAGCAGATGGCGCTTGTCCTTGCCGTACTGGTACTCGCTGTTCTCGCGCAGGTCGCCTTTGGCCCTTGCGTCGCTGATTTCCTTGGCCACATCGGGAAGCTCGACGTGCTGGATGTGGTCCAGCTCGGCTTTCTTCTGGGCCAGGGACTCGCTGGTGCAGAACCAGCCGGTCGGAACGAAGGACTCGTTCTTCAGCTCTACCTTCTTGTTGTCCAGGTCCAGGTCAGGGTACTGCGTCTGGATTTGGAACTTGACGTTGATCTTTTCGCCCTCGTCCAAGCCGGTGCAACTCTGTACCAGGCTGTTGATGTTCCGGGCGATATTGGCGTCGCCAGCTTTGATGGTGGTGTAGACCTCGCCTTCCGTCGCGTTCCTTCCCTTGGTACCGAAGAGCATCTCGCACAGGATTTTCGCGTTGGCCCCAGCCTCCTGTCCGTCGACACGAGCCTCGACTTTCTGGTTGAGGAACGAGAGGAGGGTCAGCTTGGTGTAGAGCAGCTTCTCCATGGTGATGCCGGCCTTCCCCCAATCGGCGGGAGAGGACGCCTTGATCAGGTAGATCAGGGTGTTGGCATAGTCACGGTAATTGTCCACGGCCGTCTGATAGATGGTCATGAAGAGCTGTCCCTTCTTCTTGCGGGTGTAGATCGAGGGGATGTAGGTGTTCAGGTAGTAGGGGAAGAGCTTCAAAAGCAATTCGCTCCACTCTTTGGGCTGGGTCTCCACGGTCCAGTCGATGAAGCACTTCTTCAGGTCCGCGTCCTCGATCTTGCCGAACAGGGCGGGAATCTTGTCCGGATTGGAGACTTTCCCAATCAGTTTCAGGAAAGAGACCTCTGGCGGAATCTTGATGAAGGTCATCTTCCGATGGTTCAGAAGGTCGTCCAGAAGCAGGTAGGATCCGAGCATCTCGTCGTCCAGTTCCGCCTCGTCCTTCCGGTTCTCAAGGATGTTGCCGAAATACTTCACCATTTCATAGAAGAACTCGCTGTCGGTGTTGCCCTTGTCGGCGATGAACTTCTTCAGGTCCTTGACCTTGTCGTAGAACTTGTCATGGGCGTTGAAGATCGAAAGCTGCTTCTCCTCGTAGCTGATTGGCGTCTCGCGAAGGATGTAGGAGTCGTCATCCGGGGAAACGCCGTAATGGACGTCGTTCATCAAGAGCTCCTTGGCCTGCTTGGACCATACGGACCACTGGCTGTCGCTGAGCACTTCCGGGACCAGCTCCTTCTTCATCTGCTTCAGCGAGCACTTGCCATCAAAGCTGGACAGAAGGATGTCGAGCATCCATTGGGGTTGCCCCATGGTCTTCTGAGCCAGCTTGTCGTGGCTGACACAGCCCTTCAGAACCAGGATGTGGCTCTTCTTCAAGGCCTTCAGGCTCTTGAACGCCATCGCGGGAGTCATCTTGGTGCCCCCGTCTTTCTGGCCCGGGAAATCGATGACGACCTCGTTCGCGTTGATCGAGCGGATACGTCCGATGCGGCCGCGGGAGCTTTGGTAGACAAAGGTTCCCTTGTCGAAGGAGATGTTCTTCTCAAAGTCCTCGATGGCATGGACGATGTCATGGTTGCCTGCCCTGGTCAGGCCGCTTTCCCTCAGACAGGTGTCCAGCCGGCTGTGTCCGGCATATTTCTTCTTGTAGCTTGCGACCAGGCTGTTGCGGGCCAGCGAATCCTCGTGGTCCAAGCCAAGGATCTTCTTCTCGCAGGTAATCTTGCGGTCGATGTCGTCCTTGCTGTAGGTGTCCATGTCCCTGAGCAGGGCGATGGCGGTGGCGGGGGAAAGCGCGCCGACCTTGCCGGTGATGCCGAGGAAGTAGTCGAATTGCTCCGGACAAAGCTTGAACAGGTTGTCGAACAGCGGTTTGATCAGGTTGCCTTCCTGCCGGATCAGGACACGGTCCAAGGCCACCTTGTAATAGGTGGTTGCCTTTTCCTTGTCTCCTGCCTTGTTGGCGCGGTCCGCAATCTCGCGGACGATAGCCACCTCGTCATGGTCGGCGCGGACAAGCCGCTCGTACAGCTTGAACTTCTCGTCCTCTTTGCCAAGGTTCTCGTAATCTTTGGCAAGGATCCGCAGGGCATGGCGGTTCTCGCTGACCGTGAGGATCTTGTCGCAAAGGAACTGCACCTCGTCATGCTTGCCCAAGGCAAGGAATGTCTCGGCGAGGTTGAGGAGGTTCAGGTTGTCCTCTTGGCCATGGCGGGCCAGCTGGATTGAACCGGCGGCATACATGGCGACGATGCTTTTCGGATTCGTGGCAAGGTAGGTGTTGCACTCCTGCAGGATTTCCGACTGTCCATCCTCATCCAGACCGGCCAACGCCTGATCTACCTCCTGGAACGAGGAGAGGGTGAACGTTTCCGCCTTCGTGCGGTCCCAACTGGAAGAAAGGACGTCCCTGATTTGATTGAGTTTCATGTGAACCCTCCAAAATGATATTCCAAGTAAAATCGAGTGTATCTGAGCGAATAAACAAACCGGGCAATCCTCACCAGGATCGCTCGGAGCGCGTTTCTTCTGTCGTTCCCCTCTAATATACCGCAACAAAAGGAAACAGGCAAGCAAGGAAAAACTTCGCGTTTGGGAATTCTACTATACAAAAAGTAGCTGGTTTCAAAAGGATTCCGTTGCCAAACGGGTTCGTAGCTGGTATAACCTCTACTATGGAAGATACGCCACTCATTGTCTCGCCCAGCATTCTTTCGGCAGACTTCGCCCACATCGCGGAAGAGGTCAGCTCGATTGGAACAACCGCGGCGAAATGGATCCATCTGGACGTCATGGACGGGAATTTTGTCCCGAACATCACCTTTGGCTCCAAATTCATCAAGGACCTGCGTCCTTGCTCGCCCCTTGTGTTCGACACCCATCTGATGATCGACA
The DNA here is from genome assembly GCA_905215015.1 of uncultured bacterium. GTDB lineage: Bacteria > Spirochaetota > Spirochaetia > Sphaerochaetales > Sphaerochaetaceae > RUG023. Next base: position 19,813 of record CAJMOS010000017.1, read on the forward strand.
AGCCGGAACGCTACGTCGAGCAGTTCGCCCAGAGCGGTTGCGACATCATCACGATCCAGGCCGAAAGCACCATCCATGTGCACCGCACCCTGCAGATGATCCACAGCAACGGCTGCAAGGCAGGTGTCGCCATCGTCCCTTCGACCCCGGTCTGCATGATCGAGCCGATTCTCGACATGGTCGACCTGGTGCTGGTCATGACAGTCAACCCGGGATTTGGCGGCCAGAAGCTGATTCCCCATACGCTGGAGAAGGTGAGCGAGCTGGCCCATATCCGGCAGGAAGAGGAGTATGGCTACCTGATCAGCGTCGACGGAGGAGTGAACCTGAGCACCGTCGCGGATATCGCGGCCGCAGGCAGCGATGTCGCGGTCTGCGGCTCGGCCTTTTTCGGCGCCGACGACCGGCTCGCTTTCGTCGACAAGATGATCCGGCTGGCTGAAGGGGCTTGCCGCTCATGAGATGCGTCATCCAGGACGTCGCCGACGCCAAGGTGACAGTCGACGGTTCCGTTGTCGGACGGATCGGGCGTGGCATGCTGGTCTATTTTGGAGTCCAGAAAGGAGATACCGAGCAGGAGCTTGCCTGGATTACCGACAAGATAGCGAAAGAACGGATCTTTCATGACGCCAACGGGAAGACGAACCTTTCCATCATTGACGTGCATGGCGAGATCCTCCTGGTCAGCCAGTTCACCTTGTGCGCGGACCTGCGCAAGGGAAACCGTCCCAGCTACGACTACAGCGAGGAGCCCGAGAAGGCGGAGGCGATGTACCGGAAGGCGATCGACCTGCTGAGGGGAAAGGGCATTCCCGTCGAGCATGGATCCTTCGGGGCCCACATGCTGGTCAGCTACACCAATATCGGTCCACAGACATTTGTACTGGAAAAGACACCGGCGTGCACCGATTCCGCCAAAAGAACGGTAATAGCAAAGTAGAGGAGTTCCATATGGCAAAAAAAGCTGTACAAGTCGCCCCGAAAGGGACGGAAACCAACAACCAGGCCAAGCTGGATGCTTTGGAAGCGGCGCGCGCGCAGATCGACAAGCAGTTTGGAAAGGGGTCGCTGATGCGCTTGGGGGACAACGAGCGTGTCCTGGACGTGGGGTGCATTTCCTCCGGTTCACTGATGCTGGATGAGGCGCTGGGTATCGGGGGCTATCCCCGGGGCCGCATCGTCGAAATCTACGGACCCGAATCCAGCGGCAAGACGACGCTTGCCCTGCAGGCTGTCGCCGAAGCGCAGAAGGCCGGCGGCATCGCCGCTTTCATCGACGCCGAGCATGCGTTGGACCCGACCTACGCCAAGAAGCTGGGTGTCAATATCGACCAGCTCTGGATCAGCCAGCCGGACAGTGGGGAGCAGGCGCTGGACATCGCCGAAACGCTGGTCCGTTCCGGCTCGATGGACATCATCGTCGTCGACTCGGTCGCCGCGCTGACCCCGCAGGCGGAAATCGATGGGGAGATGGGCGACAGCCACATGGGCCTGCAAGCCCGCCTGATGAGCCAGGCGCTCAGGAAGCTGACCGGACTTTTGGCCAAGAGCAATACCCTGATCATCTTCATCAACCAGATCCGCATGAAGATCGGCGTCATGTTCGGCAACCCGGAGACCACCACCGGCGGAAACGCCCTGAAGTTCTACGCTTCGGTCCGCATGGACGTGCGCAAGATCGAGACAATCAGCAAGAGCGCCGACGAGGTAGTCGGAAACCGCATCCGCGTGAAAATCGTGAAGAACAAGGTGGCTCCGCCCTTCAAGAAGGTGGAGCTGGACCTGATGTTCAACGAGGGCATCAGCTATACGGCTAGCCTGCTTGACGCCGCCATGAAGTACGGCCTGATCGTCAAGAGCGGTTCCTGGTTCAGCTTGGATGGCGAGAAGATCGGGCAGGGGCGGGATAAGACGATCGACTACCTGAAGGAGCATGCGGATGTCGCCGCCGCGTTGGACAAGCAACTGCGGGAGAGGATGTTCAACCCCGACAAGCAGGAGCCTCCAGCCAGCGAGGAAAAGGGAAGCGTCCCGGACGAGCCGATCGGGGACGATCCACTGGATTTGCCCGCGATGGACGACGATGTCTGAGCCGCAAGGACCCTGCCACTTTGACCAGTGACGGGGTTTCCTTTTATACTGTACCCCTATGGCCGAAACGGAAGTGCAATTCACTACCCAGGATGGGAAGACTTTTCAGGCGCCGACGATCAAGTTTGACGGACCGCTTGACCTGCTCCTGTACCTGATCCAGCAGTCGGAAGTGAATATCTACGACATTCCGATCGCCCAGATCACCGACCAGTTCCTTGCCTATCTTTCCGTCCACCAGGACATGGACCTTGGCGTGCTCTCCAGCTTCTACAAGATGGCCAGCCAGCTTTTGGCCATCAAAAGCAGGATGCTCCTGCCTGAGGATGTGGAGTTCGACGAGGAGTACGAGGATCCCCGCAAGGAGCTGGTCGACCAGCTGATCGAATACCAGAAGTTCAAGAAATACACCCAGTTGCTCTCCGGGGGCAACAACGGCGAGTTCGTCGTCATGCGTAAGGAGAACGACTTCTTCCTTCCGTTCAGCGACGAGGAACTCTTCGACGGGGTCACCCCGCAGACGTTCCTCGAGACCTTCCGCAGGCTGATGAAGAACATCTCGGCGGACAAGCTCTTCAACGTCTATGAAAGCGTCTCCATCAGCGAGAAGATCGCCCTGATGGACGAATTGCTTGAGACCCATGAGGAAATCACGCTGGAACAGGTAATCGTCCACTTGGACAGCAAGCTGGACATCATCTGTGCCTTCATGGCGATCCTGGAATGTTGCCGCTGGCATAAGATCACCATCCATCAGGATGAGCCCTATGGCACGATCACCATCCGGGCCCTTGAGAAGGCACCGGAGATTGACGCGAAGATGGCTGACGCGATCGACGACCAGTACGACCAGATGGTGGAGAGCGGCATGACCATCGAGGAGCCTGAGGGAACACAGATCGGACCCGAGCACGCGGCGACCGAACAGGCCCACGGCCATGACGACGACTTTCCGGAGGATGAGGAAGAGCCGGACATGCCGCAACGGCAGGTGGCGTACGACGAGGATAGCGAGGATGAGATGATCGACCTCGACGGCGACGAGGAGGATGGCGATGACGAAGACGAAGACCAGTAAGGTGAGCGGGCCGATTCTCAGCCAGGATGCGCGCATGGTCGAGGTGATCCTTTTCCTGGAGAACGAGCCGGTCGACCGGGAGAAGCTGGAACGCATGACCGGACTGGGTGGCAAGGAGCTGGACGCCGCGGTCAGCGAACTGGGAGAGCACTACAACTTCTACATGCATGGACTTACGGTCAATGAGAATCCCGGAGGCTTCCTGCTGACCCCCTCCAGCGACCTGTACGACAAGCTCCGTTCCTGCTACGGCAAAAAGGTGGAGCGGCGTCTGAGCAAGGCGGCTTTGGAGACTCTGTCCATCGTCGCATACAGCCAGCCGATTACCCGGAGGGAAATCGACAATATTCGTGGAGTATCCAGTGACACGATTGTCAAACTCCTGCGGGAGAGAGAATATATCAAGGTAGTCGGACGCAAGGATGTCGTCGGTCATCCTTGCCTGTACGGCACCACCCGTAAGTTCCTGTACGAGTTCCATCTTTCTTCCATCAGCGAGCTTCCCCGCTTGAGCGAGATCGACGAGGAACGCTTCGAGACGGTACCCGAAACGAGGGAAGAGGAAACGAGGGACATGGAATCCGACAACGAGGAGAAGAACGATGAAGCTTGAATATCCGATGCGCCTGCAGGCATATCTCGCCAAGAGCGGTTGCGGTTCGCGACGGAGCTGCGAGACCTTGATTACCAGTGGAAGGGTGAAGGTGAACACCCATGTGGTGACCGAGCTCGGCACCAAGGTGAACAAGGATGATGCGGTCTTGCTGGACGACCAGCCTGTCGAGCCGAGCGAGCAGTCGTATTATTTCGCGCTGAACAAGCCGAAAGGGTATGTCTGCGCGAATTACGACCCATTCAACAAACTGTACGCCAGGGACTTGATCGACATTCCTGACCGGAGTCTGCTGTTCCATGTGGGCCGCCTGGACAAGGACTCGATCGGCCTGATCCTGTTCACCAACGACGGACAGCTGGCCAATGCGGTCATGCACCCGTCGCACGAGATCGAGAAAGAGTATATCGTCCAGACCGACAGACCGGTGGACAAGCGCGACCTTGCGGAGATGCACAGGGGCGTCTACCTGGAGGATTCCCGCTCCCCGTACAAGATCAAGAGCTATTCGCAGGTCTTCAGCCGGGTCATCCGTGTCGTCCTCACCGAGGGCAAGAACCGGGAGATCCGCAAGCTGTTCGACTACTTCGGCTACGAAGTGAAGCAGTTGCAGCGCATACGTATCGGCCAGATCGAGCTGGGGGAGTTGAAGCTCGGCCAGTACCGTCGCCTGGAACAGTGGGAAGTCCAGAGCCTGTACAAGGAGGTCAGCGGTGAGAGTCGCGATTGATGGTCCCGCCGGAGTGGGAAAGAGCACCATCGCAAAGATGATTGCGCAGAAGTGCGGGTTTTATTATCTGAACAGTGGTTCCTTCTACCGTGCCTACACCTATAACCAGCAGGTGAGGGGACGCAGCACCGACGACCTGGCGGACGTGCTTGAGAACGCGAAGAAGATCACGCTTTCCATCAAGGATGGCGCCATCGCCATCGACGGGCAGGATGTCGAGGACAAGCTCCATACCCCAGAGGTGGACCGGGATGTCGCGAAGGTGAGCACCTATCCTCCCTTGAGAGCCTATGTCAACGAGCAGCTCAGGAAGGTCAGCGAGGGCATGGATGTGATTGCCGAAGGGCGTGACATCACGACGGTCGTCTTTCCGGATGCCGAGGTGAAATGCTACTTCGACGCCACGCCGGAGGTGCGGGCGAGAAGGCGGCTGGAACAGCATCCGGAAAACGGCAGTTTCGAATCGGTCCTGCAGGCGATCAGGGAGAGGGATGCGATCGACCGGAACAAGAAAGTTGGCGCTTTGAAGCGGGCTGACGACGCCCTGTATATCGATACATCGTACTTGACTATAGAACAGGTTTGTGAGAGAGTGTTATCTGCTATTTTTGCGTGTAAAAACGATAGGAAATAGAATTTAAGGATCAGGAGAAATCAAGTGGCTGAAGAAGAAAAGATGGATGAAGAGAAAACCAAAATCCAACGGATGTTGGACGAGAATCTCAAATCTCTTGATGAAATCGAAGACGGTCAGCTCGTGACCGGTACTGTTGTCCAGGTAAACAACGAGACGGTATTTTTGGACGTTGGCTACAAGTCCGAAGGCAGGATTCCCACTTCGGAGTTCACGGATATCCCCAAGGTGGGAGATAAGGTCGAAGTCGTTGTCATCAACAAGGAAGGGAAGGGCGGTTCCATCGTCGTTTCCAAGAAAAGGGCCGACTTCAAGAAGCGCACGGACGAACTGAAGGCCGCTGCCGATAACCATACCCCGGTCATGGGCAAGTTCGACAAGGTTATCAAGGGTGGTTACGAGGTTGACCTCGGTGGCGATTACCGCGGTTTCTGCCCGCTTTCCAAGGCTGATGTCCAGCATGTCGAAGACCCGGAGTCTCTGATTGGTGTTTCCGACTATTTCATGATCGACAAGTTCCACAGTGGCACAAAGCTTAAGAGCGTGGTGAACCGCCGTGAGTATCTTGACCAGAAAATCAAGGAAAACAAGGAAAAGGTCTTCGCGAACGTGAAGATCGGCGATGTTGTCCAGGGTGTCGTGAAGTCGTTCACCAGCTTTGGCGCGTTCATCGACCTGGGTGGTTTTGACGGCCTGCTCCATATCAACGACATGAGCTGGGGCCACGTCACCCGTCCGAAAGATTTCGTGAAGAAGGGCCAGGTTGTCCAGCTCAGACTGATCAACATCGACCCGGAGACCCAGAAGATCAACCTCTCCTTGAAGCATATGAGCGAGGATCCTTGGACCACCTTCGAGTCCAGATACCACGTCGGTGATGTCATCAAGCAGAAGGTCACCAAGATCACCAACTTCGGCGCCTTCATCGAGCTGGAGCCGGGCATCGAGGGTCTTGCCCACATTTCCGAGATGTCCTGGACGAAGCATATCAACAACCCGAAAGAGGTGCTGAATGTCGGCGATGTCGTCGAGGCCAAGATCCTTGGATATGACCTGGACAAGAAGCGGGTTTCCCTCGGATTGAAGCAGCTGCAGGAGAATCCTTGGGACACCATCGGCGAGCGCTATCCTGTCGGAACCACGCTCTCCCGCCCGGTCGTGAAGGTCACCAACAGCGGCGCCTTCATCAATCTGGAAGAGGGCATCGACGGATTCCTCCATATCGACGACATCTCTTGGACCAAGAAGGTCAAGAGCATGGCCTCCTTCTGCAAGGAAGGCGACATCCTGGACGTCGTGGTCACCAAGGTCGAGCCCGAGAACAGAAGAATCAGACTGAGCGTCAAGCAGCTTGAGGGCAACCCCTGGGTGCAGCTCCGTCATGACTTCCCGAAGGGCAGCAACATCACCGGTACCATCAGCAACGTCACCGACTTCGGTGTGTTCGTCAAGGTGCCTGGCGACATTGAGGGTCTGATCAGCAAGTTCAATCTGGTTGGTCCGGATGAAGAGTACACTGACGATGTCCTGAAGAAGTTCAAGGTCGGCGACACGGTTACCGCGGCTGTCCTGGAATGCAATCCGACGACTCAGAAGCTCTCCCTCTCCATCAAGGAGATGATCAGAAAGAACGAGCAGAGCGAAATTGCCAAGTACATCTCTGAAGACAAAGATGACTCGGAAAGTTTCACCCTCGCCGATCTGATGAAGACCAAGGAAGACAAATAACGTTTCTTTGAGGGCACAGGCGGCAAGGAATGGCCGCCTGTGTTGTCTCTGAAGCACGTTCGGAGTTTGTGACATGAAAAGCAATACGAATGAGACAGAACTGCGGGGAGTGACCGCGACCGAGCAGGTTGAGTTCAAGGTAACAAGGTTTCTTGGGAGGAACAAGGTTGCCTTGATGATCATCGGCCTTGCGATTGTGCTGGTTCTGGTAGTCATGTTGGTCTTCAACGCCATCTATTCGAAAAACCTGGAAAAGGCGTTCGACAAGATCGACCAAGCGACCACCCGTTACAGCGAACTGGTCGCCATGGATCCGCAAAGCGACGACTACAAGACCGGCATGCAGGAACTCAAGGATACGCTTGGCAGCCTTGCCAAGGGCAAAAGCTATCCTTCGTTGAAGGCTCAGTATATGCTTGCGACAATCGCCTTTGAGGAAAAAGACTATCAAAGCGCTGAAGCTGGCTACATGGCCATCTACAATGCCAAGAAGGATACGTACCTCGGACCTTTGTCATTGTTCAACGCCGCGGTGGTAGCCGAAGACAGCGGCAACGAAGACCAGGCACTGGAATACTATACCCGTGTGTGGGACGAATTCGGTACTGACGCTCCAGAAGCACCGAAGGCTTTGTTCAACCAGGCAAGATTGCAGGGAAAGCAAGGCCAGAACGAGCTGGCGAAGGCGACCTACCAACAGTTGATCGACCAGTTCCCGTCGAGCGAATATGCGAGGCTTGCCCAGACTGCGATTCTTGCATACTGATCCTGGATTTTCTCAACACAGAGGAGGGCGGATAATGAAGAAAGCGGCACTGACGTTGGTTCTTCTGTCCGCCTTTTTTGTATCCAGCTGCGGCATGCCGCAGTATATCCTGTGTCCGGAATACGATTTCGAGCCTAGTTCATCGTATGATGAAATCAATATCGGCTCCCTGAAACTGATCGAGAACGAGGATGACACGTCGCTCAGCAGCTTGCTGGAGGATTGTGACGGACCTTCCATCGCGTTTTTCTATGTCATCTCCAACAGCTCTGCGAAGGGGGCGGTCGATGCCGCTACATCGCGCTTCGCCAGCGCCTACCGAGTCAATGGATACCAGGGAATCGCGCTCTCAACCGACAACAACACGGTCTTTTCCTTCACGGATAACGCCCAACATCTCTATCTGCTGAGCGCGAAAGGGGAATCCACGCAGTCGTCGTTTTCCGCGCCGTACTACGTGATCAGGTTGAAGGACGGCAAGTACGCGCTGAATGCCGACATCACCCATATCGCGTTGGAGAAGACCACAGTTGCCGACAGCAACGCGGCTGCCGACACGGCCCTGAAGCTGACATTCAGCGGCAGCGATTATGAATTCAACGGATATCCAAGCGAGAGCGAACTGACGCTCTACCGGTATAACGGCCGGCCGTTTGTCACGAAAGCCAATCTCTCAACCGAAAAAGCCTACGATAACCAGGATTACGAGAACGTGGATGACACCGCATACATCCACCTGTTCGCGGCTTTCTGCATCAGTCCCAACAGCAGTTCGAAGTTCAACAACATCTTCTGGTCAGAGCTGACCTATATGGGAAGCATTTCCCTGTAGCCCCTAATGGCAGAAGGGTGTTCCGGGGTTCCGGCTAAAATGTATATAATGTAGATTCTGTAAACTAGAATATCAAAAGTTATATCATCTTGCAGTATCGCCGGAAACGACACTCATAATACTTTTTCGTGCATTTCTTACGAATGCGCAAGAAATTGCCCGTTTGCTGTCCTTTTCATTTGTTTTCGCATGTCATTATACTGTCTCAAACTTCTGAAGGAGCGTTTTATGAAGCATCCCTTTGCCCTGATTGCCGCTTGCGTTTTGGTTTTGGCGTCCTGCGCCTCTACCAAATCTTCGGAACCCCTTACCTTCGACCAGGTCGACAAGTCCGGCTTCCGGCCGTGCCAGAAGACAGCCTATGAGATCCAGATCAGGAAAACCTCGAAACCGCTGACCGTGTACAACCGCTTCGAGGATGTCACGTACGACGTGAAACCGGAAGACGGCCGCGTGATCCTTACCGGAACCTCTGGCGAGGAATGGCTTGCGAAACCGGAAAAGGTCTGCAAGACCTATGAGAACCTTGACGGGACCCCGTTGACGGAGGACCAGATTCCTGTCGATACCAAACTGACCGTCAAGACGAAAATCGGAACCGGCACCAATTTCGCTTTGTTCATTCCCAAGAAGACCAAGGTGATTGTCCAGACGAGCTGGGGCGATACGCTGAAGGCGAACCGCGAGGGCGTGCCGCACGGCAAAGGCGATTATCTGATGTGCACCTCGAAGGACGGGAAACCGGATTTCAGCGACGTGTGGGTCGTCAATGGAGAGACCTTCCCCCAGACCTACGAGTTCACGAAGTAATCCATACAACTCCTTGCTGGATGATAAGAAGCGGCACAGGAACAAGATCCTGTGCCGCTTTCATGTATAATCAGATAATATAAAATCAATAATGCAACAAAGGAAAACACAAGAAGACAGCCCCATGCATGAACTGTCTTCTTGCTGTATGTTGAGAATTCCTTATTTCTCGCTTTCCCTGCAATCCAGGAGCCTCTTCGCGACCTCATTGGCCTTACGGGTCAGCCTGCGCTCGTCGATGCCCACCACGTGGCCGTTGTCCACGACAATCCTGCCATTGACGATGGTGTACTTGGCGATGTGGCTGTCGCCGCAGAAGACCAGCGCTGCAAGCGGGTCGCTCTGGGCCCCTGCATAGGCCAGGTCGTCGACATCGAAGACAGCGATGTCGGCAGCCCAACCCTTCCGCAACTCGCCGACCTTCTCGAAGCCCAGCATCCTGGCGCCATTGACGGTCGCCATCTTCAACGCTTCCCGTGCGGTCAATGCGGTGGAACCGTACTTGACCCTTGCCAGCAGCATGGCAAGCCTCGCCTCGCCAAGCATGTCGCTGGAGTCGTTGCTTGCGGAACCGTCTACGCCAAGGGCGACGTTGATGCCGAGGTCGAGCATCTCCCTCGTCCGGCAGATGCCGCTTCCCAGCCGCATATTGCTCGCCGGACAATGGCAGATACCGGTATGGGTCTCGGCGAGATGCTTCAGCTCCTCGTCGTTGAAGTGGATGCCATGGGCATAGAAGACGTCGGGCCCGATCAGTCCGCACTCCTCCATCAGCTCCAACGGCCTCAGCCCATAGGCTTTCCTGCAGTTATCCTCCTCGTCCATCGTCTCGCAGAGGTGGGTATGGAGCCGTACCCCGTATTCCCTGGCAAGGGCGGAACTCTCCTTCATGCACTCCTTGGTCACCGAGAACGGGGAGCAGGGAGCCAGCACGATCTTGTGCATGGCCATAGGGCTCGGGTCATGGAACTGCTTGATGCAGCGTTCGCTGTCCCTGAGGATTTCCTCTTCCGTCTGGACGACGGAATCCGGAGGAAGGCCTCCATCCTTCCGGCTTTTGCTCATCGACCCGCGGGTCGGGGAGAAACGGATGCCGAGCCTGTCGGCCGCGTCGAACTGCAGGGCCATGATGTCGCCGTCAAACCCTCTTGGATACAGATAATGATGGTCGGTCGTCGCCGTGCAGCCGGTCCGAAGCAGTTCGCTGATGGCAAGCTCGCTGGAGACGGTGACCGCCTCCTTGTCGATGTGCTTCCAGACCTCGTACAGGTAGACCAGCCAGTCGAAGAGCTTGGCATCCTGTACCGCAGGGAGATTCCGGGTCAGGGTCTGATAGAAATGGTGATGGCAGTTCACCATGCCGGGCATGACCACGCAGCCACGGCAATCCAGAACCGTATCTCCCTCTCCTTCCCGCAAATCCTTCCCTATTTCAGAAATGACGGAACCCTCGATCCGGAGGTCGACATCCTTGAGGATCGGTTCCTCCATGCTGGTGCACAGCGCGTGCGCATGCTTGAGCAACATAGCCATACAAAGCCTCCAGTCGGCAGGTATCGGCGGTCCTGCACGTGTCACACCCACATGCCGTTTGGTCATCAACCGGCATCCGGCACATAGGGGGTCTTGCGACCTCTCTTCCAGTGTACGGCTGTTTGCAACATCCTGCAACAGAATAAAACCGTAGGCACAAACAAAGGGGAGCACACCCGCTCCCCCCATCCGGTCCATTTGGCCGTTTCGTTCAGGAATCAAGCCCGCCCTGCGTGCGATAGACTTCGGTCACCTCGGAGAAGGCGTTCACCAAAGCCGGGTCAAACCAGATGCCGACGCGGCTCTGGATGAGCTTGATGGACTCGGGTTCGGACATGCCGCTTCTCGTCAACCCATCAAAGGTCTCGATCAGGTTGACAAGCCGGCTTTCCAGCGGAATCTCCTCGCCTTTCAGTCCTTCGAGACCGGTACCGTCCCAGTTCTCATGGCTGTAGAGGATCATGTTCTTGGCGATGATGGCAATCACGTCATCCTGCAGTCCCTCCAACGTCCGCTCGATCAAGGCGCTTCCTTCCTTGCACCTGAGCCTGATCTGGGAGAGCTCGGCCTTGGAGAACTGCTCCTGATAGGGATGCCCGTACTTCATGTTCCGGATCCGTCCGATTTCTCTGAACGGGAAGGCCTTCTTCACGTTCTCGATATAGGCGTTGGTGACAAGATTCCGATACGGTTTACGTTTCGACAGCGACTTCAGGACCTCGACCAGCAGATATTCGCTTCGCAACCCGTTGATGCCGTTATTGACCTCGGTATTCTCCTCGATGATGGAGGAAAGGGCCATGATCATGTTGGTCTGGATCTTGGTGTTCTTCTCCTTCTCTTCCTCCAGATGCCGATGGTCGGCAATCCTCTGGACGGTACTGCTGCTCATGATCGCGAAGAACATCAGGCTCAGCACTCCGAACGTGCAGACATTGGTGACATTTGCCAGAAATACGGCCGGCGAATTGAGCATGTGGGACAAGGAGAGGAAAATCGACGAGGCGCAGACGAGGACGATGGTCATGACCCACACGCTGTCGGTCAGCATCAACGGAATGGCGACCATCAGGCCGATGAAGGAAATGGCGGGACGGTCGCCGAGGGCGCTCGGCACGAACGCGACATACATGCCCACCATCAACAGGAAAAAGACCATGCAAAGCGCCGTGACGCGCATCGCGTTGGGATGCATCCTGAGCCTGCTGTGGCAAATGACATTCACGAAGAAACTGCCTACCACGATTGCGGCATAGACGGTACGGCTGGGGACGAGGACACCTGCCTTGAAAGAGGAAAAGAACAGGACCAGCCCTATCAGGAACCCCAAACTGCTTATGCGGGCCATGATCTTGCGATTGCTTTCCTGTATCTCCGGATAAATCTGATCAAAAACCACCTTCGACTGGCCAGCGTAACAGAAGTCGCGCCGGAATTTCTCATGCCACAACACCCCTGATTCCATACAAGTCCCCAATTTGTAAGCATGATACCATAGAGCATCAAGCTCTGTCAGATACGTCTGTGCGAATTCTATCGAATTCTTGTGTTTTTCCGAACTCGCAATGCGTTGATTGAGCACCGCGCCGTAATTCGGTATCCTGTAGGTGGAGATACCCACGCCATGATTCAGTACACATTTGAAAGGAAACAACAACTTTCCGACGCCCTTATGGAGTTGTTCCATATCGTCACCATGCTCCGCAGTCCCGAGGGTTGCCCCTGGGACCGGAAGCAGAACCCGAAATCGATTGCCGGCAACGTGCAGGACGAGACCTACGAGTATATCGACGCATTGGACAAACAGGACCTCCGTGGAGAACAGGAGGAACTTGGCGACATCATGTTGAACGTGATGATGCTGCTGGAAATGCACAACGAGAAACCCGATTTCCCTATCGTCGACTCGATCAACGGAGT
>CAJMOS010000018.1 GCA_905215015.1 uncultured bacterium
CAGAGGGTTGGGTATGCTGGTTTCTATCATTGTAAAACCACATGTTCCGTGTGTATTACGTTAAACGACCAGCCCAGAGATAGCGGCAATAGGATTAGGAAGGAGCCAATCCCTATGGACAATGAAGAGAACAAGCCGGATCAGGATCAGGCCATCATCACCCGTATCCAGGCCTTCGCGAAGGAGACCAAAGCCGATTCCGATCCCGATGAGCTCGAGCATCTGAAAAAGCTCATCAAGCGCAACGTCCCGTTCACTCTCCGCGGCTATTTCATGGCATATCTGCTTCGCCAGCTGATGAACGGTGGCAGCCGCTTCGAGCGCAGGGGACAGCGGCCGCAGAGAGGAGACAAACCCCAGAGGATGCCTCGCCCGCAGAAGACCGAGGAGCAGGAAGCGAGCCCCGACGCGACACCGGAGCAGGCATCCGCCGAGGCAAAGCCGGTCCACGAGCAGAAACCGCTTCCCGAGGGCGCCAAGACCCTGTACCTGAACATCGGCAAGATGAAAAGGCTCTATGTCAAGGAACTCTGCCAGATCATCCAGGACCAGATTGGGGTAACCCGGGACGACATCTACGCCGTACGCATCCACGACAAGTACAGCTTCGTCTCGATGAGCCAGGAGAACTGCGACAAGGCAATCGAGAAGATGAACGGCATGGACATCAAGGGACGCACCATCACGGTCACCTACTCGAACAAGGAGTGAGCATGCAAGTCAGACGGTTGGTGGTTGGTCCCTATCAGACCAACTGCTACCTGCTTGCGGAAGAAGAGGAGGGACGTTGCTGGATCATCGATCCAGGGAACAACGCCCCTTTTCTTATTGACGCGGTAGGCGGCACCCACCTGGAATTGGCGGCCATTCTCCTCACCCACGCCCACTGGGACCATGTCACGGCCTTGGGGGACGTGCATGAGGCCTTCCCCTCCGCCCCAATCTACGTCGGCGAGAAAGACAAGGAATTCCTCGGCCCGAACGCACTCGGACGCTTCGAACAAACCGGAGCCGACCACGCGTTTCTGGATTGCTACCGCGACGAGCTCGCGAAACTCCCCGAGCCGACACATCTGCTTCAGGGCGGAGAACAGCTTTTTGGCGGAAGCATCCAGGTTGTCGCCACCGGCGGCCACACCCCGGGAGGGATGAGCTACGCTGTGCCAAGCGACCATCTGCTCTTCTGTGGGGACACGCTTTTCGCCGGATCAGTCGGACGCACCGACCTGTATGGCGGCAACTATGAAGAACTGATGAGGAGCATCCAGAAGCTACGCGGACTTCCGGGAGCCACCATCGTCCTGCCAGGCCATGGACCGGAGACCACCTTGGCACAGGAAGAGGCGGAGAACCCCTACTTCTGACAAAAGCAAAGGGCCGCACGCGTTCCGTGCGACCCCTGCTTGTGTTCTTTTCTGATATTGGTACCGGTTCTTATCGATGGAATCCTTCCTGGGCATGCTTGCAGTCAAGGCACAGCACGGCAAAGGGAAGAGCCCTCAAACGTGCTTCAGGAATCGGTTTTCCGCAACGCAGGCACTTGCCATATTTGCCTGTACGGATCCGGTCAAGCGCATTATTGATCGCTTTCAACCTGTCGGCGTCAAGTTTGTTGACCGCTTCCAGTTTCTTCAGGGTGATTTCGTTCGAAGCATCGTCAATCGAGTCATTTATTTCCGCAGAACTGGCGATGTCCCGGGTCTCGTTCGCCTGGTCTGCCAAACGAGCAAGGATCTCCTGCTTCATCGCAAGGAGCTCTTGCTCCATTTCTTTGGTGAAATTTGCATCAGCCATTGCGCTTTCCTCCTCGGAATTGCCATTACAATGGATGAAAAGGAATCACACGTCAAGTGTTTTCTTGCAAATTCCTCGGTTTTTCATGAGATTGTGCCACATCAACATCTTGCTTTAACAGGCGAAGTGTATGTAGCAACATCGCAACAACAACCCCGACGGCAACCAAAACCACGCACAGAAACAAGGGTTTAGGATGCCACACTAAAAGAAGTAATGCGAATCCGACACACAACGCGACGACCAGGATGGCCGTCCAAACCAGAAGAGAGGTATATTGCTTCTTCGTCATTTTGCCATGAAGGAATGGATGATCGAGGCGAACTCGTCATAGGTCTGGGCGATCTGCAGTCCAGGCTCCTCCTCAAGGATCTTCTTGGGAGCGCGAAACAGGCAACCGCCATCAGACTCATGGATCATCGTCAGGTCATTGTAGGAGTCACCGGCGGCGAACGTGCGGTAGTTCAGGCGCTTGAAGGCCTGGATTTCCTTGCGCTTTCCGTCCTGCAGGCGCATGACGTAGTCGCTGATCATGCCGTCCTCGTCCACACGCAGGCTGTTGCACATGATCATCGGCCAATCCAGCTTCCGCATCAAAGGACCCGCAAACTCGCTGAACGTGTCGCTGAGAATCACCACCTGGGTGCGGCGACGCAGCTCGTCAAGGAACTCCTTCGCCCCATCGAGCGGGGCCATCGTCCCGATCACTTCCTGGATATCCTTCAATCCAAGATGGTGCTTGCGCAGAATATCCATGCGGTAGCGCATCAACTTGTCGTAGTCTGGTTCGTCGCGGGTGGTGATCTTCAGCTGCTCGATACCGGTCTTCTCGCTGAAGCTGATCCAGATTTCCGGAACCAACGTCCCTTCCAAATCAAGGCAAATGATATCCATGGAACATCCTCCTGTCCGTACAGGTAGAGAGGGTACGCTCTTCACGGAGCAAATGCAAGCGCGCAAAGCAGGGAGCAGGTGGAGGAAAGCACCTCAATCGAGCCCAAAACGTCTCCGGTCACCCCCCTGATATGGCGCCAGGAGTCCAGGCACAACAGCAGGGAGAAGCCCAAAGTGACGAGAAAGGTCCACACCAGGAACACATAGGAACGGAAGATGTACAGGAAAAGCGCGTCCAAGGCGAACACGAAGAGAAGGTGGCGGACCTTTGCCTCCCATACCAGACGGCCGGCGGTCCCCTCCTTCCGGGCATAGGGAAGGACTACGCAGGCAAGCACCTGCATCGTTCTGGAAACCATCGGGACAGCGGTCAGGATGGGAAACCGGAACTCCCCCTTCAGCACCTCAGTCAATGTGGAGAACTGGACGAGAAGGACCACAGCCAATGCGAGCACCCCGAAGGAACCCACGTGGCTGTCCTTCATGATCTCGAGCCTGCGCTCGGGCGTCCACCCGCCACCGAAGCCGTCGGCAGTGTCCATCAGCCCGTCATAATGGAACCCTCGGGTCGCCCAAGCGGCAAAAGCCAGCACAAGGCTGGCACAGACTGCGGGAGGCAGGGGAAGCAACGCGATCAGGGAATAGGAAAGCCCGTAGCAAAGGCCCACCACGGGAAACCAGTACAGGCTTCGTCCCTCGCTACCCGTCCCTCCTGGAACGGGAAAACGGGAAAGAGTCCGGATGGCGGCAGCCAGTCCGAGACCGCTCAAAGCAATTGACCCTTGATGGCGAGCGGGATGCCGGCAATCATCACGATGACGTTATCCGCGAGACTCGCGATTTTCTGATGGAGACGTCCCGCCTCCTCGACAAACTTGCGGGACTCAGGGTCGGCGGGGACTACCCCCAGACCGGTCTCGTTGGTCACGATGATCATGTCGCACTTGGAGGAAATCAGGGCATCAAGCAGCTCGTCGACCTTTCCCTCAAGCTTCTTGTGGTAGAGCAGGTTGCCCATCCACACCGTCAGGCAGTCGATGACACAGACCGAGCAGGTATCGGGAAGGCTCTTGATTGCTTTCGCCAGCTCGATCGGCTCCTCGATGGTGATGAATCGTCCGGCTCTGGAGGCCTGATGGCGGAGAATGCGCTTGCTCATCTCGTCGTCCATTGCCTCGGCTGTGGCGATGAAGTACCGGTTGCTGTCCCCCGCGGCCTCAAGGGCATAGTCCTCGGCATACGTGCTCTTTCCGCTGCGTTCCCCTCCGATCACCATGGTGATTTTTCCCTTGCAGCTGCTCTCCGCACCACCGCTGTGGTATGCGGCGGGATTTCCACCGATATGCAGGTGTCGTACATCAATCGTAGCCATATCATCAACTCCTCAAATCCAGTATATATCGATACGCTTTTTCCAACAATGCGGTACTCGTCTCGAACTCAGAAAGCCCGAAAACCTCCATCGTCAGCACCCGTTCTTTTCCGTCTTCCGCATCCTGTGCCCGCAACGCCTCCAGGAAGGCGCGCAATTTCTCCTTCGGCGTGGCAACCACACTCTGGTGGTCATGGCCGCCAGATACCCCGTGCAGGTGGCAGACCCTGGCTCGGGGAAGCAGTTTCCGGCACGCCTTTACGGCATCATACCCCATCAGCCAGACATGGCCGATATCCAGCGTCACGCTGGTATCATAGCGCTCGACCAAGGGGAGAACCAGATCGAACGGATAGCTCAGCGTCTCGCAGGAGAGCATCGACGGCTCCACATCCCCGCTTTCCAGCAATTCCTGCAAGCTCCGGTCCAGCTGGCCAAGCCAACGCGGGACATCCACCGAGGGAACCTTCCCGTAACCTTCGGGAGTCAGGTGCAGCACATAGGAGAACACCGGAAGCTGCCGGGTCAGATGGATGATGCGGCGACAGGTATCCACCGAGTGGCGGCGGACACCCTCGTCGAAGCTTCCCGGAAAGATATCCAGAGGAAAATGGACCGTGTAGGTAAGATGGTGTTTCTCCGCCAGCTCCCCAAGCCTCCGTACCACCTTCCGGTCGGGAAGGTTGCTCGCCTCCTTGCTCTCGAAAAGGACCAGCTCGACATCATCCACCTTGCCGGCGAGGAACTCGACGTTGGGAAGGATGTCGGCAGGCAGGATATAACTTGTCGTTCCCAGCCTGATCATACGATGCCCAAATCCTGAAGCGTCGTGGTGCTGTCATCCACGCCAAGGTCGGAAAAACTTCCCAGATCCCAGAGGTCCGATGCCAACCGGACCATCGGCCAGGCGCAAAGCGCCCCGGTTCCCTCCCCAAGGCACATGCCCATCTCCATCACCGGCTCCAGTCCCAAAGCCTCCAAGGCCTGGTCGCACCCCAAAGCGGACGAGCGGTGGCCGGCGATCCACAGGCTCGTGTCACAGCCGAGCCCCTTGGCGCAAAGCGCCGCTGCGAGCGTGATCACACCGTCAAGGACCAGCGGAACATGGCGTTCGCCAGCCTCGAGCATCGCTCCCACCATGCCGGCAATCTCAAAGCCGCCGAAGGCGCACAACACCCCTTCGGGATCCTCCACCGGATCCCTTCGCAACGAAGCCGCCACCACCTCGCGCTTGTGCGCAAGGTCGCGCTCACTCGCCCCGGAGCCTCCGGAGACCACGCTTTCAGGAGGCAGGTGGAGCAATCTCGCCAGCATCGTCGCCGCGCTGGTGGAATTCCCCACTCCCATCTCCCCGGCCAGCAGACAGTCGGCATCCAGATCACGCACCACGCTCCTGCCCCTGGCAATGGCAAGACCGCACTGCCTGGATGTCATCGCCCCCTCGTGAAGAAAATCCCTGGTTCCTCGGGCAATGGAAAGGTTTCGTATGCCCGGCGGGGTCCGGGAAACATCCATGCCCATGTCGACTACCGACAACCTTACCCCCAGCTTTTGGCAGAACAGCCCGCAGGCTCCCTGTCCATGGCTGAAGGCCGTCGCCATCTGGACGGTAATCGCCTTGGTGCTGTGGCTCACACCCTCTTGGGTGATTCCATGGTCCCCGGCGAAGACCACAAGATGGGGTCGCGCCAGATGTCTATGGCCCCCGCGGGCCAGTTGAAGGCAAAGTCTCTCCAGTTTCCCAAGGCTGTGGGGAATGATCGCTTTTTGGAAAAGCTGCTGTTCGAGCGTGTCCTGCATAGTCCGAATCGTATCTTGTCCGCCTTGTCAAAGGCAAGGTCGAGCTCTAGGATAGGGGCATGGCTTTCGCATTCCTCATCGATATCCTTTCCGGAGCGGCGATTTCCCTGATGATCACCTGCAACGCCGCCTTGGCAAACCGGACAAGCCTTGGAGTCTCCTCGATTGTCAACCAGTCGACCGGATTCCTCATCTTATGGATCGTCATGGCTCTCACCAAGCACAACAAGACGCTCAACCCACCGCGTCTCCATGCTCCTTGGTACTATTGGTTCTCCGGCATCTTCGGGGTAGCCCTGATCGTCATCAACATCTATTCCGTCAGCAGGCTGGGCACTTCCTTCGCCATGGCGGCCACCGTCTTCGGCCAGAGCCTGTGCGGCTGCATGTTTGACCTGACAGGCTTCCTCGGCCTGCCTAGGCGGCACTACGGAGCGGCCAAATGGCTGACGTTGCTCCTGGCAGCCGCCGGCATCCTGGTCATGGGGAGCGGCAACGGGACATTCCATCCGCTGGCGCTGCTGGCGGCGATTTCAGCCGGAGCGATCACCATGACCCAGATGGTGCTCAACAGCGCCTTCGCGGCACGCAAAGGCACCCTGTTCAGCGCCCGCCACAACGCCCTTGGAGGACTTTTTTGTGCCATTGCGCTGTTTGGAGCCTTGTTCCGTCAGGAGACTGTCGAAGGTTTCACCAAGCTTGGTTCGGTATCCCCCATCCTGGCGGTCGCCGGCGGTATCCTTGGCATCTTGATTGTCACCGGCACCAATCTGACCATGTTCCGCATCAGCGCGGTGCTCTCCTCGCTTTTGATTTCCTCGAGCCAGATTCTCGCCTCGATTCCCATCGACCTGGTGCTGGGCAACACGGTCAACCCGCGCCTGGTCGTCGGAGCCTTGATCGTCGTTGCCAGCCTGGCCTTCGATGTCCGTTTCAACGGGAAATCCGATACAACCGCCCCAAACGCGAGACAAGCCCGTCCCTGACCAAGTCCGAGAGGGCCTTGTCGATCCTCTCGGGCCCGAAGGGAAGCATTCCATACAGCGCCTGAATATCCCGCGCTCCGCTCTCGCTGAGCGCATGGACCAGCATGCCGCGTACCTGACGGTTGGAACCCTCGAAACGGGACTGGCGGTGGTAGCCTTTGCTGCGTGCGTTGGGATTGGGGACCAGATGCTTGAGGAGCACCCCGTAGTCCATCAGCGCGTAATACCAGCGCTTCCCGTCTCCTGCCAGTGGAAGCAACCGCTTCAGGTCATCCCGGAGAATCCGGTCTTCCACGGCCTCCTCTTCCGGATGGAAGGCGAACAACAGAACACGCCGGATATTGGTTTCCAGGTAGATGGCCGGCTTGTGGTAGGAGAAGGCGATGATCGCGGCAGCGGTGCTCGGACCGATGCCGGGTAGCGCGAGCAACGCTTTCTCGTCGCAGGGCAGGGTATAGCCGTAGGCCTCGGAGGCTTGGGCGCATCGTTTCAGGTTCAATGCGCGGCGGTTGTAGCCTAGTCCCCGCCAATGGTCGAGAAGCTGGTCGAAGGGGGCTTGGGCGAGATCCTCCAACGTGGGCCAAAGCGTCAGGAACTCCTGGTATTTCTCCAGGACCCTCCCGGTCTGCGTCTGCTGCAACATCATCTCGCTGAGCAACACCCGGTAGACGTCGTCCGTCTCCCGCCAGGGAAACTTCCGGCCGTAGCGGTCATAGAAATCCAAGACAAAGGCGGCAAAGGACTGATAGCCGGCGGGAGGTTCCAGATAGGAAACAGCCGAGGTTTCGTCCAACGAAGGGAAATCCTTCATTGCCCGCCACCCGGACTGGAAAAATCATCCGGCAGCACGACGTCGCTGACGCGCCTTGCGCCGCCCTTCTTGTTGTGCTGTTTCTGCCTGCGTTCCTGACGCCGCTGGGCGCTTGCGCTCTGGCGCATGATGGAGCGGCCGCCGGAGAGCAGCAGGGCGAACGGGCGGAGCGCCTTGACGTTCGCGCAGATGATCTCGATGCAGCTGATGACAGGAACGGCGAGGAACATGCCGACGACCCCCCAGATATACCCCCAGATGGACAGCCCCACCAGGATGACCACCGGGGAGAGGTTCAACTGGCCACCTTGGAGCTTCGGGTCGATGATGTTGCCCAACACCATCTGGGTGGAGACCGACATGATGGCGACAAAGACAATCGGGGACCAGCGAGGGGCGAACTGCACCACGCTCATTCCTATGGTGATGATGGTGACGATGATCGAGCCGATCGAAGGAATGAAGTTGAAAACGAAGGCGAGCACCCCATAGAGCAACGGAACTTCCATGCCGCTGACCTGGGCGGTCAGGTAGAACAAGACTCCCGTCAGGAAGCTGATCAGCGCCTTGAGCAGGAGGTACTTGGACACCTGCTTGCTGATGCGCTCGCTCATCATGGCGATGATACCGCCGCTGTTCGAGAAGGCCAACCGGATTTTCGGAATGAACACGGGCCTCTCCATCAAAAGGAACAGCACGTAGAGCAGGACCATGACGCACAGCTTGACAATGTTGATGATGCTTCCCGTCAGCGTGGTCAACGTGTCAATCGCCACGCTACGCCAGTTCACCGGCAACATGGTGATGAGCGAGGTGCCCTCGGGAATCTCCAAGTGGGGATAGCGGGCAAGGAAAGCGGACAACTCGTGGTCCAGGCTGATCAGCCGTTCGTTGTAGTGCGGAATGGCGCTGATCAACATGGTAATCGTCTTGTAGAACATGCCTGCGGCGGCCGCCATGGTCAATATCGTCAGGACGAAGCAGATGATGACGCTCACCGCATGGGGGACATGCCACCGGTCCAGCCGCTCGGTCAGCGGGGAGAAAAGGAAGAAAAAAATCAATGCGAGCACCAGCGGAAGCAGGATGTCCTTCAGCGCCTTCAAGGTAGCCATGACCATGATCGTCGTGATGACCGCGAGGAATATGGTGGCGTAGTTTTTCTTGGTCTCTTCTTTTCCCGTATAGTCCATATGCAAGGTATACCATGTCCGGCGCCATTCTTCCAAGGCTTTTCCAACCTGTTCATGCAAAGAGGATTTTGGTACACTTTGCGCATGAACAAACAGGACAATCTTGATCGCATCCGCATCGTCCTTGTCGGCACCCAGGACGGGGCGAATATCGGCAGCGTCTGCCGGGCAATGAAAACGATGGGGCTGACCAGACTGGTGCTGGTCACCGAGCGTGAGTACGCGGAAAACCGGGTCAAGTCGCTGGCCATCCACGCTGCGGACCTCTATGAGAACCGCGAGCAATACACCAGCCTTGCCGAGGCGCTGAAAAAGAGCGTGCTGAGCATTGCCGCCACCCGCCGCCGTGGCAAGTTCCGCAAGGCGACCTGCCTCAACCCGGAACAACTGGCCGAGCAGCTCAGCGGCATCGGAGAAGGCGACATCAGCATCGTCTTCGGCCGTGAGAGCGACGGACTGACCGACGAAGAGGTCGCCTGCTGCGGAGAGGTGGTCACCATCCCTTCCAGCGAGAAGTTCCCCTCCTTGAACCTTTCCCAGGCCGTCCAGGTCATCACCTACTCCCTTTTCAGCCATCTGCACGACTCGGACGTCAAGCTGACACCGGTCACCAAGGCGAAGCTCGACGGTGGCGTCGAGCAGGTGGTCGCCGTCATGGACAAAGTAGGATTCTTCAAGATGCCGGACGAGAGGCTCTGGACACAGCGCTTCATCCACGACATATTCGAGCGGGCACAGATGAGCGACGAGGAGCTGAAACGGATGACCAAGCTCTTCGTGAAGATGACCACCATCGCCAAATACAAAAGCAATTGACCAAATTTCAAGGAGCGGAACATGGCAAGCAACGTCTATTTTTGCAATCTGGAATCGCATGGGAGCGTTTCCCGTCTCTCCAAGCTGGAGAAGCTGCTTCGCGCGGCAGGTATCGCGAAGATTGATTTCACCGACAAGTTCGTCGCCATCAAGCTCCATTTCGGCGAGGCGGGCAACCTATCCTTCCTCAGGCCCAACTACGCCAAGGTGGTCGCCGACCTGGTCAAGAGCTTCGGAGGCAAACCCTTCCTGACCGACTGCAACACCCTGTACGTCGGTTCCCGGAAGAACGCCTTGGAACATATGGATACCGCCAACCTCAACGGCTTCAACCCCATCTCCACCGGATGCCAGATCATCATCGCCGATGGCTTGAAAGGATCGGACGAGGCGGTGATTCCCCTTGAGGGGACCGAGTACGTCAAGGAGGCGAAGATCGGCCGTGCCCTGGCAGACGCCGACGTCATCATCAGCCTTGCCCACTTCAAAGGCCATGAGTCCACCGGTTTCGGCGGAGCCTTGAAGAACCTCGGCATGGGTGGCGGCTCAAGAGCGGGAAAGATGGAACAGCACAGCTGGGGAAAGGTCGAGGTCGACCAGGACCTCTGTATCGGCTGTGGAGCCTGCAAGCGCATCTGCGCCAATGACGGGCCGCAGATCGAGAACCACAAGTGCCACATCGACCAGGACAACTGCGTCGGCTGCGGCCGTTGCATCGCCGTCTGTCCGAAGGATGCGATCAGCAATCCCCATTCGAACACCAACGATGTCCTGCAATGCAAGATTGCCGAATACACCAAGGCGGTCGTGCAGGGAAAAGACGCTTTTTACATCAACCTTGTCATCGATGTGTCCCCCAACTGCGACTGCCATGCCGAGAACGACCTGGCCTTCGTGCCTGATATCGGGTTCTTCGCCTCGTTCGACCCGGTAGCCCTTGACCGGGCCTGTTGCGACGCGGTCAACCAGGCTCCCCTGGTTCCGACCAGCCCGGTGGGGAAAGCCAAGCACGCCGGGGACAACCTGACCACCAACCACCCGGACCTCAACTGGCACGTCGGGCTGGACCATGCCGAAAAGATCGGTTTGGGCACCCAGGACTACCAACTGGTCGAGGTCCGGTAAGTTCCGGAAACGGCAAAGAGCATCTCCAGCCTGAAAGGATGTTCCTTCCAGGAGTCGTATCGTGCCCGTACCACGAGGGCAATGGGGGCAGCCAGCATCTGGTTGTTGACCGTCAGCGACACGTTGAGCGAGAGATACCCGCTCAAACGGTGCTCCAGGTCCTCGGGAAGAGTGAACACCGGCCAAGAAGCATCCAGGTCTCCCCGGTATTCGTCGACAAGCCCTCCGTATACTCCCATCCGGTAACAATACAGGCGCACCCATGGCAGCGCCCTTTGGATTTCCCGCCCGTAGAGCAGGATGGAAAGTTCCTGCGAAAGATAGGTATCAGAAGCCGGGAGCAGGTCGAATCTGTAGGAAAGCGGCCAGTTCCAGGTCGAGTCCCCGTACGTCTCGAAGGGAAGCAGCCGCGGGATGCGGACGGACAAGGAAAGCCCCAGATTCCGCCAGGAAGAAGCCGATGGCCATTGGCGGTCCGCGCTTACCGAAGGAGTCAGGACGATCCCGCCTATGGACAGAGGGTGGAATCCCATCCGGAGGACGCGTCCCACCGAAAGGGAGAAGGTTCCCGTCAGTCCGCTGATTCCCTCCACATGGTAATAGGCCCCAGAAGCGTCCGCAGCAAGCAGGCCGTCCCGCCACGCAAGGGACCCGCTCACCTCTCCTGCCCCTTCGGTATCGATTTGCCCCGAAAGCCCCCAGGTCAATGCAAGCTGAGCCACCTGTCCGGAAAGGGATGCCAGAGCCACAGGCCTTTCTTGTTCCTGTTCCCACCCGCCGCCCAAGGTGCACCTCCAAGTCCCATCCAAACTACCGGTCGACCAAAAGAGCCCGAAGGCGGCGGTATCCTCCACACGGTCGGAAGGAGACAAGCTGGTCACTGCCGCATAGGGCAGGAAAGTTCCCTTCGTGTAAAGGGAAATGGGAATTTTCCTCTTTTGGGCAGGAGTTGGAGCCGGATGCTCCTCCTGCCACAAGGCAACCGGACAAGGGGTCACGGCGGTGCGCTCCCAATCCAATGACTCGGGATTCCAGGATCCCAGGGCGCCACGCTCGAACCACCGTTGCTGGACAAGACGGGAACAGGCCCGCTGGATACCACCGGCTTCATCAGCGGCGAGCAGCCAGAGCGTATCCCCTTCAAGGAATCCGGCCCGCAGCAACGTGCCCTTCCGCGCCCAGGTGAACCAGAGCCGGTTCCCGTCAAAAAGCAGCGAAGCGGGGACCACGCCATCGCCAAGCGGATAGCGGGAAGCGGACTTGTCAGGATTGATGACGACCAAGGACCACTGGCCGTCGACCCGGGCCAGGGCGGCCAGCCTGCCATCGGAAAGGCCCACCAGATTCCTGAGTTTCAGCGATAGCCCGATATTGCCATCAGGCAGGTGCAACACCTGCTGGCCGTCATTCCAGGTGATGGTGACCACCTGGTCGTCCAGCCAAGCGGCGTCGATCACCCGGCTTCCTTGCAGTTTCCTGTTTCCCTTTCCATCGACCAGATAGAGGGCCCGGTGGATCCCCCATTCCCCTTTCTTCTCCACGACCGCCAGGATTTCCGTCCCCTGCCGGTTCAGTTCGGCCGATACCATCCCAGGCAGGTCAGCTATCTGTGTCCCATCCAGGAACAATGCCCCTGAATAGCTATTTCCATACAGTATATGACTGGATTTCTGGTCATAGAGGGTATCATATTCCCATAAAGGAGTACTATGGCTGCCTGCTTCAATCAGGGGAATCTGCGCTTTGAAAGCTTCAAACGCCACATGCAGGGAGCATCCGAAGAACCGGGGAAAGAGCGATGCGAAGTCGGCGGGAACCACCCGGTTGTTGGTCGCGCGAAGGAATGCCCCATACGCTTGCGTCCCATAGCGCTTGCGGACCCAATCCCAGAAGGCGCCGGCGAAGACATAGGTGAGGTCTCCGTTCGGACTGGTGTCCCGCACCCCGCTCATGTCCAGATACCGATCGGGAAGCTTTCCTTCCCATTTGGCATGGAGCAGCAATGCCTGGTAGCGGGGATCAAGCAGGCGCCCCTGTTCGAAGGCGACCGCCGAGCCTTCCGTAAGGGAAACCGCCTGCTGGAAATAGACGGGTGTGTAGGAATCGCCCAGGATGGCGGATATCGACTTCCAGAAGGGATTCCTCTCCGAAAGGGAAAGGTAGTGGAACAGCTCATGCCGGAAGACTCCACGGAGCTGGTCCTCCCACACATCCAGGTCCAGTCCGTAGTCGATGTTGGAGATGAGGATATGGCTCTGGGGAAAGGGTGAATAGCTGGCGTTGGCCAAGTCATCCTTGGAGGTGACGGCTACCCTGAGCTTCCCCAGCCCCGTTCCGTCCCAGTCCAGGTAGTCCAGGATGGACCGGTATTCCTCCTCGGCAATCGAGGCAAGGTGGCCCGCGCTACGGACGGAGTTCCTATCGTAGACAATCTGGAAATGGTCGGTGACGAACATCTCTCCCGCAGACAAACGGGAGACCAGAAGCACCGCCAAGGCGAAGGTCGGAACGAACCGCATGGTGACAGGCTATCATGGCTCGCCGATGCAGACAACAAGGCGGCCCCTCGCGGAGCCGCCGGTTTCACTCATGCACGGATTGCTTAGCTCTCGAGCATCGCCTCGACGTCCAGGTTGGCGCCCTCGATGTCCTTGAAGTACCGGTAGGTGCCGACTTTCAGCTCGTCGCACGCGCTCTCGTCGCAGACGATGATGCCCTGTTTGTGCAACTGCAGGGCACTGCAGGTGCAGCTCTGGCTCACCGGCCCCTCGATGGTCCTCTCGAGCGCCTGTGCCTTGGCATGGCCGTTGACCAGGATCAGCACCTCGTCGGAGTCCATGACGGTCTGCACGCCCACGGTCATGGCCCGGGAAGGCACCTTGCGGATGTCGCCATCGAAAAAGCGGCTGTTCATGATCTTGGTGTCCAGGGTCAGGGTCTTGACGCGGGTGCGGGAACTCAGCGAGCTGAAGGGCTCGTTGAAGGCGACGTGGCCGTCGGCGCCGATACCGCCCAAGAACAGGCGGATGCCCCCGAAACTCCTGATCTGCTCCTCGTAGCGGGCGCATTCGGCCTCCAGGTCCTTGGCGTTGCCGTTCAGGATGTGGATGTTCTCCTTTTGCACATCGACCTTGCTGAAGAAGTTCTCGCGCATGAAGGTATGGTAGCTCTGGGGATGGTCCTCGGGAATCCCGACATACTCATCCATGTTGAAGGTGACGACATTCCGGAAGGAGACATATCCCCGCTCGTAAAGTCTGACCAGTTCGGCGTAGGTGCCGAGAGGGGACGACCCGGTCGGAAGACCAAGGACGAAGGGCTTCTCCGAAGTCGGATGGAAAGCCCTGATCGTATTGGCGATGTGGCGCGCGGCCCATTTGCTCATATGGTCGTAATCATGCTCGATAATGACACGCATTGCGTACTACTCCTTTTCTTCGTCATATCACGAAACAGTTCGCGGCTTCAATCTCATTCAGCCTTGGTGATGATGCCGCCGGCAACCACCAGGTCTCCTTGGTACAACACCAGCGACTGGCCCGCCGTCGCGGCCTTGACCGGCGCCTTGAAGTTGCAGGTGACCGAGCCGTCCTCGTTCTCCCTGGCCGTGGCGACCATCGCCCGGCTGGTGGAACGGATCTTCGCTTCCACCTCCATCTCTCCTTCGATATGGTCGAGAAGCTGCCAGTTGACCTGGCCGGCGGTGACCGTCTGCTCCAACGTGTCTTCCTCGTAGCCTACCACAACCTGGTTGCGCTTCGGATCCAGGGAAAGGACGTACAGGGGTCTACCTGCCGCCACGCCTAGTCCCTTGCGTTGGCCGACCGTATAGTGCCAGATGCCTTCGTGGCGGCCGATCACCTCTCCCGTCTTCAGGACGATATCGCCGCCCTTGTCCTCTACGTCCAGCAGGTCGGTGTAGTCCCCGCTGTAGAAGTCCTGGCTCTCGTCCTGGTCCTCCTTGTGGAAGCCCTGCGCGACATCGATCTTGCGCACATCGCTTTTCAGCATGCCGCCGAGCGGGAACAGGGTGCGGGAAAGCTGTTCCTGGCTCAGCCGATAGAGGAAATAGGATTGGTCCTTGCGCGGGTCACAGGCGCGCTCGATGGCGTACCGTCCCCCCTTCTCGGCAATCCGCGCGTAATGTCCGGTGGCGAACTTGTCGAACACCAGGCCTTTCTCGCGGGCGTAGTCCACCATGGCCCCGAATTTCATCTTTGCGTTGCACCAGATGCACGGATTGGGAGTATGTCCGGAAAGATACTCCTGCTGGAAATTGGAGATGATGGTCCGCTCATACAGGTCGGAAAGGTCGACCGTCACATGGGGAATGCCGATTTTATCGGCGATTTCCTTGATTTTCGGCAGGTCCTCGACCTCGTTCGGGCTGTAGCAGCTGTTCATGTGTCTGGTCTGTTTCGGCAGATTCCTCCTGCCACCCCAGATCAACATGGTCACTCCCGTGACCTCATAGCCTTGCTGCTTCAACAGATAGGCAGCGACGCTGCTATCGATTCCGCCACTCATTCCGACTAGTACGCGCATAGATACCTCGCCTGCATTGTAGGAAAAGCGAGCAGGAAAGGCAATGCGGAGAAAAAGCCGACATTGTATCCCAAAAACCAATACCAACCCTATAACATAAACCTTTTTCGTGTTATATTCATTACAAAGGTATTTTGACAGAAGGGAGCATCACATGGCAACCGCAAAGAAAGAAGCCCCGAAGAAGGAAGAGCCGGCAAAAAAGGCCGCTCCGGAGAAAAAGGAACCTGCGCCCAAAGAAGCGCCAGCGGAAGAGAAAAAAGAGGTGCGCGACGTCCACGAGGTCTCGTTCGTCGCAGGCAAGGGCTGGTCGGTCAAACGGCAGAACAGCGCCAAAGTCATCAAGTACTTCAAGACCAAGCTGGAGGCGACCGAGTACGTCGTAAAGGTGGCCGGCAACGTCGGCACCCACGTGGTGATCAAGCTGAAGAACGGCAAATACCAGAAATTCGAGAACGCCGTCCGCGCCTTGAAGTACGCGCAGACCTCCAAGGAACCGGACTGAGCTACCAGTTCGTTCCCAGAATCACGACCCCGTTGGTCGCGATCAGCAGATAGACCAGCCGTTTGAAACTTTCCAGGTGCAAACGGCTGAATAGGTGCATCCCAAGGAACGTCCCTACCGCCACGCCGACCAGACCGATTCCGAGCGAGGGGACCACATCGGAAGGAACCATTCCCTTGGCGATGCGCATCATGGCCGCGGCGAAGGCCGTCACCACGAAGCTGAACTGGGTTGAAGCCAGATAGGACTCCTTGTCCCCCAACGAGGGGAGCAGGTACATCGCTGTCGTCGGCCCGCCGATCCCGAAGAATCCATTGCTCACTCCGGTCACCGCACCCAGCGCGACACCCTTCACTGGAGTCGGATGGATCTTGATAGTCCCAACGAAGAGGAAATAGGCCGCCAAGGCAATCAGCACGCAACCGAGGGCGAGCATCATGGCCCGGTTGTCTATGGATGCGCTGAGCGCGGTGATTGTCGTGCCTACCAGCACGTTGGCGATGGCGAAAGGCAGCACCACCTTCCAGTTGATGAAGCGGCGGTAGCGAATTGCCAGCACGGTCGAGTTGCACATGCTCATCAACAGCGAGAAGGCGACCGCCGTCCCGTACGGGAAAAGATACGGCAGGAACGCCATGCAGAACACACCGAAACCAAAGCCGATCGCGCTCTGCAGGAACGCGCCGACCGCGATGATCAGAAATACCAGAAACAAATGCATCATCCATCCACCTTGGAGAGGATTTCCAACCGGGAGGAAGGGCCGAAACCCAGCCCCTCGCCACGCATCTGTACGCCACGGACCAGCACCTCGTCGTACCGCTTCAAATCGAAGAACCCTTCCTCTCTCGCATGAGGATCCCCTTTCGGAGCGGAGATGGAAAAGCGCTTTTCCCCATCGCAGAAGAGGAACCGTACCCTTCCCGACTTGTTCATCATCGCCTCGCTGACGACCAGGGCGTGGACATCTCCACCCTCCAAGGCAGGAGGAAGCTCCCGCCCTCCTTTCTGAAGAAAGAAATAGGTCATCTTCACCGACTCGCGGTCCAAATTGGCCGCTTTCGCAAGGCTCGCCATCGGCTCTCCCGGCTCCCAGGCGACCTCGCTGTGGCAGGTATGCCCTTCCCCTGCCTGCAAGGCCGGACAAGGGCGATCGGCCATGCAGGGTCCGAGCAGGTGCCATCCGTTTTCCACCAGCCGGTCGCGCAGCTTCATCAGGTTCCTGCTGGTCAGCAGCAACGCTGGCTCGCAGAGGAAGCAGACGCCATCTTCCGCCAAGCGCATGCCGACCTGCTCCAAAAGCTGGTGGCGTTCCTCGTTTTGGTTCCCGTCGTCCTTCCACAGTTCGTTCAGCGTGTGGCTCACCAACACCACATCCCAAGGGCCGGGCAGGTCGTCCAGGCTCTCCTGCATCAAGTCCTTCCGGATTCTTGTCGCATGGACATGGCCTGCGGGCAGCATCGCCTCTGCCAGCTTCATCGCCTTGTTGCTGTAATCGACCAGCGTCACTTCGATGGTGCTCTGGTGGGGCAGCAAATCGACAAGTGCGGCCGAAGCAGGCCCTGGCCCGCAACCTAAATCCAATATCCGAACCACTTGTTTCATTCCGAATTGGGAAAGCAATTTTGGTCTTGATGAAAACGCAAGCGATACCTGCAGGTAACTGACCGGCCAATAATAGAGCAGGTAGGAGTTGAGCAACGGTTGCTCGTTCATGTATCCGGCCCCCGCCAGATTCCGCCCGCCTGTCAGCCCTCGCTGCAGTTTGAGCAGGCAATCCCCCGCCCGCTGCAATTCTTTCGGTGTCAAAAGCGTACTTGACCCGCCACCCCGGTACAGGGAAACCAACTTGGAGATGTGCCCCCTCAGGAGCCGCTCGCTTCGCTCGATACTCATATGGAGAGTATACTTCGCCGCCCGTTCTTCTTCTACTTGACGGGAGCGCCAATTCCGATTTGAATGGGGGCATGCTCACACTTGCAAGAACCTCAGTCATGAACTTCGAGAACGCCATGCGCGGCGCTCGCAATCCCTTGAACAGCTGGGACCGGATGGACAGCCATGTCGAGAGCGACGGGACCTTCGTCTTCGGCCCCAACGACCTGAACCTTGCCCGGCGTCTGGCCCATGCAGGCAGCGACCACCGCAAGTTCATCCGCCAGATCTTCGTCTCGGTCGACATCACCGCCCCCATCTACTGGTGGAAGGAATACGACACCTACAAGGTCGGTACGGTCGCCAACTCGACCAGCACGATGCACAAGATCCAGTCCAAGCGGTTCTCCCGTTCGGACTTCTCGCTGGACCATATGCGTCCGGAGATGCTGGAGCTTTTCGACCAGGTGATCGCGGGCCTCGAGACGGCACGCAAGAACTATCTTGCCACCAAGGACAAGAGCTGGTGGTACACGATGATCCAGATGCTGCCGGAGAGCTACAACCAGACCCGCACGTGCACGATGAACTACGAGAACCTGGTCAACCAGTACTACTCCCGCTGCAACCACAAGCTGGAAGAGTGGCACATCTACTGCGACTGGGCCAGCAAGCTCCCCTATTTCAAGGAGCTCTTCCTCGACCCGTTGCCGGCACCGGAATCCAAACAATCATCCTGATCGCCATCAAGGCCGCCTGCAGGCGGCCTTGTTTTTCCTTCCGCATCTAGCCTTTTCCTCCCTTCCTCGGCTAGACTTGGGACATGCCGAAAAAGTCTCAGTATCTCAGAAGGTTCCTTCCCTATTACCGGAAGTACCTTGGTATGTTCCTGCTCGACACGCTTTGCGCGGCGTTGACCACGAGCGGCGACCTTGTCCTGCCCATGCTGGTCCGGTTCCTGACCCAGACCGGCATGCAGGATCGTTCCGCCCTGACCGTCCAGCTGGTGCTCCGCATCGGTCTGCTCTACATCGGGCTCCGCATCATCGACTCGCTTGCCCGCTACTACATGTCCAGCGTCGGCCATATCATGGGCGCTTACATGGAACGGGATATGCGCAGCGAGCTCTTCGACCATCTCGAGACACTGTCCTTCAACTTCTTCGACAACACCAAGATCGGGCAGATCATGGCGCGCATGACCCACGACCTGTTTGATGTGACCGAGTTCGCCCACCACGGACCGGAGAACGTCTTCATCGCCCTCTTCGAGTTCCTTGTCGCCTTCATCGTGCTGAGCCGCATCGACCTGTCGCTGACCATCATCATCTTCGCCCTGCTTCCGGTAATGACCGCCATCGTGCTGGTCTTCAACTTCCGGCTGCGGATCATGTTCCGCAAGCAACGGGTACAGACTGGAGAAATCAACGCCGCCGTCGAGGACAGTCTGCTGGGCATACGGGTGGTCAAGTCCTTCGCCAACGAAGAGCTGGAGAAACAGAAGTTCGAGTCGGGCAACAAGGCCTACCTCGACCTGCAGAAACAGGGATATTACCTGATGGGGCAGTACCAGGCGTTGTTGAAGCTGCTCGACGGGGTCATGTATATCGCCATCGTCGTCATCGGTTCGCTGTACATGATCCACGGACGGATCCAGGCCTCGGATCTGGTCGCCTATGTGCTCTACCTGAACACCCTGCTGGCTGCCATCCACCTTTTGGTACAGTTCACCGAACAGTTTTTGCGCGGCATTACCGGCATCGAGCGTTTCTTCCAGATCATCGACACCCCGAGCGACATCACCGACAGCCCGGATGCGAAGGAACTGGGAGACGACGTCAAAGGAGACATACGCTTCAATCACGTGAGCTTCTCCTACACCGACGACGGGACCAAGGTACTGGAAGGCATCGACCTCCATATCCGACCGGGAGAGAACGTCGCCTTGGTCGGTCCTTCGGGGGGTGGCAAGACGACCCTCTGCAACCTGATTCCCCGTTTCTATGACGTGACCAAAGGTTCGATCGCCATCGATGGAAAGGACATCAAGGCCCTCACGCTGAGGAGTCTGAGAGAACACATCGGCTTCGTCCAGCAGGACGTCTACCTGTTCAGCGGAACCGTCTTCGAGAACATCGCCTACGGCAAGAAAGGCGCGACCCGCCAAGAGGTAATCCTCGCAGCCAAGGAGGCGGGAGCCCACGAGTTCATCATGCATCTGAAGGATGGCTACGACACCTACGTCGGAGAACGCGGCATCAAGCTTTCCGGCGGGCAGAAGCAGCGCATCTCCATCGCCCGGGTCTTCCTGAAGAATCCCCCGATCCTGATTCTGGACGAGGCGACCAGCGCCTTGGACAACGAAAGCGAACAGCTGGTGCAGGAATCCCTGGAACGCCTTGCCAAAGGACGCACCACGCTGACCATCGCCCACCGGCTGACCACGATACGCAACGTCGACAGGATCATGGTGCTGACCGACAAGGGCATCGAGGAGGAAGGCACCCACCAGGAGTTGATTCAGAAGGGTGGCATCTATGCCCACCTCTACCAGACCTATAGCGACTTTGTGGGGCAAGCGTGATGCATCCCATCATGCGGGAATGGAACTGGTATGACTGAAGATCGGCATGCATATCAGTCACGGGCAAAGGACCATGGTTACAACCTTATTGCCATGCCTGTTTTACTCGGTTGCAACCGACTCGGTTTGTATCGAGCAAAACAGTATCCACAAAAAGGCATCCGAAAAGAGTAGAACATACGATTTTCTTCCTTTGGACGCAAGAAGAAGCATGCCTTCCATGCTTGGGAAAATCTGAAATCCATCACGCCACAGCCCGTTTCTTCCGTTATAATTATCGAGAGGAGTCCTATGAAAGAAAAAACCAGAAAGAAACTCACCAGCTACAAGACGTTCCGGCAAATGATGGAGACCGACCCCTCCTATCTCGACAAGGTTGCCACCTTCTCCTTCGAGGAGGTTCCAGAGGCCGATCCCGCCATCGACGAGCGGAGCCGGGCTCTGGCAATCGTCGCCACAATCATGGGCTGCCAGGGCATCGATTTCTACCGGCAGATCCTGGATGAGGCGCTCACCGTCCTCCACCCGATCGAGGTCAAGGAAGTGCTCTACCAGGCGACCGCCTATCTCGGGCTCGCCCGGGTTTATCCCTTCATCGAAGCCACCAACGAGGTATTGAAGAAACGGGGAATCAAGCTTCCGCTTCCCGAGCAGGGAACCACGACCAGCGCGAACCGGCGCGAGAAGGGCACCGAAGCGCAGGTCGCCATCTTCGGGGAAGGAATGCGGGATTTCTGGAGCCAGAGCACGGTCAACCAGTGGCTGGCCGCCAATTGTTTCGGGGACTACTACACCAGGAAGGGCCTCTCATTGCGGGACCGGGAACTGGCAACCTTCTGCTACTTGGCCGCCCAAGGCGGATGCGAGCCACAGCTGGTCGGCCACGCGAAGGGGAACTTCCGCATGGGCAACAGCGCAGATTTTCTGCGCGCCATCGTCCGCCAGTGCATCCCCTATATCGGCTACCCGCGAAGCCTGAACGCCCTCTCGGCCATCGACAAGGCCGAACAGGCCTAGAACGCTTACTCCTTCCGGTCGATGGTACGGATGCCGGCCGTCCCGGAGACCGGGAGCGAGATGCAGATGGCTTTGGCCTCGGTCTCCATACCAGCCTTCTCCATGATCGAGGAGATGATCGCGTTTTTCTGCTCGCGCTTCGTGACAATCAGGATCACGTCCTTCTCCGAAGCGAGAGAGACACCGAAGAACATCTCCGCCCGTTCGGTACCGGTACCACGCGCATGGATCACCGTGCCACCGGCAGCCCCGGCGGCGCGCGCCGCGTCCATGACCAGGTTGTTGTAGCCCTGGTTGGCGATGACGACCAAAAGCTCGGTTTGCGTTTCCTTCATGACCGATTCCTCCCCTCTCGTATAGGTCTGGTTGTACAGCAGGTAGGCCAGCTCCCGCTTGCCCCCGACACTGCTCATCGGCACCGTCACCGCGATGCCGGTATTAGGCACGTTGATGTACAGCCTGTTGACCAAGTCCTCCTTCAACTGTTTCCAGGAATCATCGGTGATGAAGGAGAAAATCACCGCCTTTTCCGAGTTGTCCAGACCCAGGACCCGCAGCATGTCGCTGCGCGCCGTCCCGTGGCCCAAGGTGATGTAGCTCGTCAGGATATTCCGCTCCTGATAGAGCTCTAGGAACTGCGGCAGCTTCTTGCGGGCCGCAATCGTGATCAGAAACGAGATAGTGCTCATGCCCACCCCCTTTACAGCTCGATGATCGCCTTATCATCCAGATAAGCGAACGGATCGGTAGAGCGAGCGCCGACAGTCTTGCGCTTCGACTTGTATTGGTACATCAGGCCCAGGCACTGGATGGAAATCAGCGGGGTCATGGCGACCATGGCGACCACGCCGAAGGCATCGGTGACCACATTCCCTCCAAGGGCGATGCATGCGCCTTCGGCGAACGGAAGCAGGAAGGTGGCCGTCATCGGACCCGATGCGACTCCGCCTGAGTCAAAAGCGATGGCGGTGAAGATGTTGGGAACGAAGAACGAGAGGATGATGGCAAGCAGGTATCCGGGAACCACCAGGTATAGGATCGAGATTCCGGTCAGGACCCGGATCAGCGCTAGGCCGACAGACGCGGCGACACCATAGGACAGGCTTCGTTGCAACGCCTTGCCCCCTATGGCTCCCTGGGTCAGTTCCTCGACCTGCTTCTCCAACACGTAGACGGCAGGCTCTGCCTTGACGATGAAGTAACCGATCAGCATGCCGATGGGAATGATGACCTGTTTGTAGCGAAGCGAAGCCAAAACACCGCCCAAATAGGTACCGCAGGGCATAAAGCCGACGTTGACACCGGTAAGGAAAAGCACCAGCCCGACATAGGTATAGGCGATACCGACCAGAATACGGCTCAGTGTCTTCTTCTCCAAATGGAGGGCGAACAGCTGGAACAGGGCGAAGAATCCGACAATCGGAAGGATGGCTATACCGATTTCCGAAAGATAGTCCGGAAGAGCCTCGGTGAACAAGGCCCCCATCTGGACCGACTCGGTCACCGTCGGGGTGGCCGGCATGGAGAACGCGGCGCTCTCCGGGTGGTAGATCAGGCTGAGCAACAGGACGGCGAGAATCGGGCCGACCGAACAGAGCGAAATCAGGCCGAAGCTGTCCTCCGAGGCGTTCTCGTCGCTACGGAACGAGGAGATACCGACGCCGAAGGCCATGATGAAGGGCACCGTCATAGGCCCCGTGGTCACGCCACCGGAATCGTAGGCGACGGCAAGGAAGTTCCGGGGAACTACGAAAGACAACGCCAGGACCCCGAGATACAGGCAAATCAGCAGTTTCTTCAGCGAGACTTGGAAGAGCATGCGTAGCAACGCGACCACCAGAAACAGGCCCACACCGACAGCGACACTGACAATCAGGACCATGCGGGGAATCGTCTCCTCCACCTGGGTTGCCAGTACCTGCAAGTCCGGCTCGCTCACCGTGATCATCAAGCCTAACAGGAAAGCCACGACCAGCATCAGGGCGACATTCCGGCTCTTGGTCAGCCGCGCGCCGATACGCTCGCCAATCGGCCCCATCGCCATCTCGGCACCACTGGAAAACAGCATCATGCCGACGATGACGAACACCCCTCCCAGCAAGAACGCCAACAGCACGTTGGTGGGCACTGGGGCCACAGTCAGGGAAAGCACCAGGACAATCGCCATAATCGGCAAGACAGCCTGGAGGCCTTCCCGTAATTTTTCCTGCAATGTCGTCTTATCCATCGAGAAACTTCCTGTCACATACAACCGAAACAATCAATCTCCATTACTGTAACAGGAAACAAGAAAAAAGACAGTACTTCCCCTTGGTTAGCATGTCATACTTTTCCACCATCCCGACGGCAAGCAACATGAGAGGCTGATATTTTCGCAAAAACATAAATTATGCAAGTTTGCGAAATAAGATTCAGTTCACGTTGGCAAGCCAGCGGGCGATGCACACCTTGCCGGTTTTTGCGGACTTCCCTACCGCAGCGGTGAAAAAACTCCTTACTGCGCTCGTGAAAAATTTCCCTACCGTTACTGACTAAAAACATGTTACCGCGCACAACAGTGCCCGATAATACCGTTCAAGGGTGACCGAAGTAGGTACCTTTTCCGGCCTGTCCTTCGGCACGAAGAATGTGCCGACATAGATGTCAGCCGCCTTCTTCTCCGGGTTTTGGTCATTGAAAGCGTCTTGGAGTTCCTGGTATTTCGCTTTTTTGGCATCCACCTGTGCCAAGATGTCTTCCGGCATCCGTTCGAGCTGGGCCCGCTGGTCCCGATATGTCGAGCCGTTGCCAAACAGGCTAGGTTGGTCGGTTTCCACCTTCCAGCTCTTCCGTTGGTGATTGCTTTTCCATTTTCTGTTCGTACGTTTGCATTCATTACAAGCCGATGGGTCATCGCCGGCAAGCACTTTGTACGCGTCATTGGGTATGCCGTCGTCCAGGATGGACGTATCGAAGACGCCCAGGATGGAGTTTCCCACCCGGATGTGGCTGTCAAGGAACGAAAGGGGCTTGCCGGACTCGTACCCCTCAAGCCAGAGGCTCATCTTTGCCAGCTCGACCGCCATCAGGTTCAGGTCGACCGCATACAAGCAATGGGAAATCACCTCCCTGAGCGCTTGATGGTATCCATCGGTCGAGACCGAGTCCTCCCGTATCTGGCAAAGCCTGATTGCCAGATATTCCGCTGCGGCAAGCAGGAAATGCCCGCTTCCGCATGCAGGGTCTATTAAGACTCTATCTTTGATACCAACCCCATATGTACTTATGGCCCAGAAACCGCGCTGCTTCTGGGCTTTTCTCCGTTTTTGCGCAGCAGAAAAGGGCGCACTTTCGGCCCAGCACCGATGTACATTTGCATGAACTGTGGTCAAAAGCGACACCCCTTTCTGCTATCGTTAAAATGTTTGAAATCGTTAAAAGGTTTAGTCCTCATCTGCCTGCAAACGGTAGGACTGTTCCACAAGTTCCATTACTTTGTCAATGTCAGATGTATGTTCAAAGTAAAGTTCTACATCGCCGTTTCCCCAGCGTCCAAGCCCCGTAATATCACGGCACATATTGTTTGGATCGTAGATTTCCGAGAACTTCATATTCAGAGAAATCCTGAGTCGCTGCTTTTGTACTACAACATCAACAAAATTAGTATCCAGCTTATACGCAATGTAAAGCTTCTTGAATTCGCGTTTCACATCCGGCGAAAGATTTATAATGCGCTTATCGAGCATTTCGAACAAAGTCTTTGTAAAAACATTGACACTGTAGGTTTCAAGGCCATATTTCTGAACAGGCTTCTCTTCAATCTGATATGGGGCAAGTTCTGCTGGTGTTAATTGTGGATAAGCCCATATCTTTTTGACTTTTTCAGCAAGTATTGAAGCTCTCTTCTCAATGGTAGATTCATTCCATGTGGTTTGCTTCACGACATAGGAATTCAGCCTGAGTGCACCTTCTTTAAAGCCACCTTCCATATCCATTTTTTCCATAAACGGATTATCGCTCATTTCAGAATTGTATACTGTGAGAGTCAAATTCCCGATTGTGTGAAGATACTTCTTCTGCACTTCTTTCCAGTTCGATCCAAGGTTGTGCTTCCAATCATCATCCAGCTTCGGATTTTGAGGCATGATATGTTCTATCGTGTAATTCTCAATGATGATCGGAGATTTATTTTCATAATTTTCCAGATGGCTGAGCAGGTAATTCCGCTGACGCATATGATAAACATCTCTAGTCTTAAAAGCGGCGGCAAATCTTTCGTCATCAGGAAACACTTTATAATCATCACGAAGAATGAAAAACGCCTTGATGGAATTCATGTAATCATCCAGCATTATCTCATTTTTCATAGTCGCAAAGGTCTTATTCAAAGAGTTCGTTGGAATCTCGCAGATATTCCTTCTGAATACGTAACTGATACACATTTCAAGGATTTCTGCGAGTTGGTCTTCCGTGATGATTCCTTCAGCTTGATCATTATGCACTTTAAGCAAAAATGGGTAAGCAACCTCCATCCGAAGTTCACTAATATCTGAATAAAGCGTTTTCAATGTTTTGTTGCTGCTGCGGCGGAAGACCATGTCGGTATAGTATTTTGAATATGCAAGAAGATCTTGACACAGTTCTTCAATAGTTGAAAATTCGCAGTTCAGATGATATGCCTTGAATTCTTCGTATACATGGTCTTGCTTTGGGATTCTGCCAAGTTTCATAGTCAGATAGTCCCGGAAGAATCGATCCATTACCTGATCTTGCTTCTCATATTCAAAGAGAAGCTCCA
Source organism: uncultured bacterium (assembly GCA_905215015.1). GTDB lineage: Bacteria > Spirochaetota > Spirochaetia > Sphaerochaetales > Sphaerochaetaceae > RUG023. Next base: position 26,095 of record CAJMOS010000018.1, read on the forward strand.
TCGGTCTCCAATAATGTTCATAAACAGACTTTTGCTCTTTTGGCTCCAATCCCATCAAAACGTAATTTCGAATCAAATCGGATTCAGACAATTCTTTACCGGTTGAGTTCAAGCTTTCAAATATTGCTTGTGCGTCATCCTTTGTCCGATCAAGAGTAATGTTTACGATCTGTAATTTTCCAACAGATTCATATATCTCAGCAGGAAGAAGTTCTTTCTTTTCAATCTGGTCAGCAAAGAACTTATAATTTGTCAAAAGTCTTGATGTGACATCAGTTGAAATCGGCTTTTTCTCTACAAGGTCAATCAGAATATCTCGATCAGTTTCCGTCAAGAGTAACTTGTACCGTTCATTGTCTTCCTCGTATTCGTTCTTGAGCAGCATATTATCGATCCGATTTGCGTTGATGGTCTTGTCATCAGTATGTGCAAGAGCATAATCGCGGAGAGCAATAAGCAAAAGGGTCATAGTGGTGATCCTCTGCTGGCCGTCAATAATCATATATTTCTGAACTCCGGTAGGCATGGCTTACTCTGCAATATTTACAATTGAGCCTACAAAATGGCCTTCTTTACCTTTTTTCTGCATATCAACGATGTCATTCCATAAGCGCTCACACTGACTAACCTCCCAACTGTAATATCGCTGATAAACAAGAATTTAGCGGCTTAAAGGTCAATGCCTGAGACGTCGAGCTCACCGGACATGAGCTTTGGCAGTAATGAATCACGGAGCTTAGAAAGGGTTTCGTTTTCTGTGACTCCGTTAGCAAGTAAAGTCAACATCGGCACAGCGGCTTCATTAAAGAATGAAAGCTGCGCAGTTGAGGGCATAACTATTTCATACTGCATTATTTGCTGTTTGTCTCCTCGTGGCATTTTGGTTCCTTTCGAGCCAGCAACCATGTAATCAAAGAAACGATCTGCGTATAAAGTTTCATATAAGAAAGCAGATAGTTGCTTTGACTCAGGAACGAAGCATAAGACATCAGCAGAACACCCGCATGTAGAAGTGACGTACTCTATTTTTTTAAAGTAAGGACGGATATTGGAAACAAGGACATCCCCTGTATGGCATTTAGTGGTCTGCCTAATATTTGGAAGGTTTGTAGCTTCTACTGCGCTCGCCTTATTCTGCTGCATATTTTCCGTCGAGTAGTATGTCCTTGGAGACAACTGGTCGACATTGATTTTTTCAGAAGAATAATGGCAAATGTCAGACAGCTTGCCTGTAGCAGGGTACAAAGTCTGATCGAATTCTGATGAATACAATGCTTGAAGCTGAGCGGATAAATTCAGATTTCATACCCAATCGCCCCCAGCTTCTTTCTGATCTCGTCCTCAAGCTCATGGGACTTCTTGAACATCTCGGATAGTTCAGAAGTCAGACGATTCATTTTTTCTTCGAACGGTTCACCATCGTCTTCCTGCTCTTCAATACCAACATAGCGGCCAGGAGTCAGAATATAATCCTGCTTTGCGATATCCTGCGTAGTTGCGACAGCACAGAAGCCCTTCACATCTTCAAGTGTACCGTTCTGGAATGCACTGAAGGTATCTGCCAGCTTCTGAATATTCTCATCGGTGAAATCGCGATGTTTCCGATCAACCATGTGGCCCATCTTGCGGGCATCAATGAAAACAGTTTTACCTTTCTGCTTCTTGTTCTTCGTGATGAACCAGAGCGTAACCGGAATGGTAACGCTGTAGAAGAGCTGCGTCGGCATGGCGACAATGCCTTCGATCAGGTCATCATTGATGATGTTCTTCCGGATTTCTCCCTCGCCGGATGATTGCGTGGAAAGCGCGCCGTTTGCCAGCACCAGTCCAATTTTGCCATTCGGCGCGAGATGGAAAATCATGTGCTGAATCCATGCGTAGTTGGCGTTCCCGGCAGGTGGAAGGCCATACTTCCAGCGCTTGTCATCCTTTAAGAGTTCCTGTTTCCAAGGGTGATAGTTGAAAGGTGGATTTGCGAGGATGTAATCCGTCTTTAGTGTCGGGTGCAGGTCATTCGTGAATGTATCCGCATTATATGGTCCAAGATCAGCATCGATACCGCGGATGGCCATATTCATCTTTGCCATCTTCCAAGTATCCGGATTCGCCTCCTGACCGTAGACGGAGATGACGCCACGGTTATGGCTGTGTCCTTCCGCGAATCGTTCAGACTGTACAAACATTCCACCGCTACCACAGCAGCAATCGTATACACGGGAGTTCGGCTCCGGCTTCAAAATGGCGACGAGCGTTTTAACAATACTTGCCGGAGTATAGAATTCACCGCCGCCTATGCCTTCTTTCTCCGCAAACTGGGCAATGCAGTATTCGTATGTGCGCCCGAGCAAATCCTCGCTGGCCCGCGTATCGGACATATCGATATGATTCGTGAAGATGTCAACGACATCGCCAAGGACCTTCTTATCCAGATCAGGAGACGCATAGTTTTTCGGAAGAACATTTTTCAGGCTCTTGTTGTCATTTTCGATAGCACGCATTGCTGTATCGATGACAGTCCCGATTTCCGGCGTATGCGCTGCTGCTGCGATGGTCTCCCAGCGTGCCTCCTTCGGTACGAAGAAAATGTTGTCCATCAGATAAGCATCCGGATCATTTTCAAAACCGTCGCCTTCTGCAACCAGTTTCTTGTACTGTGCTTCAAAAGCCGCTGAAATGTAGCGCAGGAAGATCAACCCGATAATTACCTTCCGATACTCTGCCGCAGGAATATGTCCCCAAAGGACACAGGCAGCATCCCAGATCTGCTTTTCAAAGCCAATGTTGGCATTCGTTTTTTCTGCCATTATTCATTACCTCTCATTACAGTTTCTTTCTCAGCTATCACAGGAGTTCTGTTGTCCTTCACAATCCCCACAATGTCGGAGACCTCACAATTGAGGGCCACACTGATCCGGAGCGGAACATCCGTGTTTACATTGCCGCCTTTGCCAAGCTTGACAATTGAGGTGGCGATCACACCGCTGTTGCCATCGGGCATGTTCAGCCAATAAAAATATCGGATGAAAACAGCCAGGATGACATCGGAACAAAAGAGCCATTGCCTGTATTCCAAGCCACAACTAAGCTGGTGAATGGGCTCTGCACCAGTAGATAAGAGCAATGAACAAAGAAGACATGTATGGCAATGACCTCCCGATAATCATAACACAAGGGCTCAACCAAATAAAAGAAAGGATGTGCATATCGGCAGCTTCGCCATGCCTTGGGAGACCCAGGACGATCTCACTTCTGTTGCCCGCAAACTAGGGTATGTCCCTTGGTATGAATGGGCCTACCAGCCTTCAGGAATCAAACAGGTCGGTTGTATCTACACCGCCCAAGGTTTCGAGTTCGACTATGTGGGTGTCATCATCGGTGGAGACCTCACCTATGACCCGGAACACGATTGCCTTGTGACACACATAGAGGCGAACAAGGATTCTACGCTTACCAAAAACAATCTAGGGCAGTTCGACACATACGTCCGCAACATTTACCGCGTGCTACTCTCTCGAGGCATGCGCGGGGCCTATGTCTACTGCTGTGACCCCGCACTTGCGGGATATCTCCGTACCTGGGACACATCGAAACATCTTTTGCACGAAGGCAAGATCGACAGGTCGCTGGAAAACTTGAGCGTAGCGGATGCATCCAGAATTGATGGCAATTGATGCCAGTGGCACACCCGACAGCATCTGCTCTCCCCTCAAGGTACCAAGAATGGGCCGCTTGCCGATACACCGGACCATTCCGTATATAAAGAGAAGAGGTCTTGGCCCTCTCCATCGCATTAGGATAGGCTGATGAAATCTACAGAAATTCCGTAATCGGGATTTTGTTGAAAGAAAATGCAATACAATCCCGAAATCGGGATTTAATGTCAGGTTATACAGTTCGAACCCCAGTTCTCAGGAATTTCCTGTCCCGTTTGTTACTGATGCGTTCGCATCCGGTTCGCTTCTCTCTTCCAGAAGCCACTCCCATGCGGGAACCACGGATACCTGCATTCCATCGACATGCAGCTCTGTCTTCTCTCTGTGCGTGATGGCAAGACATCTTGCGCTAGGAAGAAATGAATGCAGTTTGACGAAGGTACCAATCTCTCTGCTCCTTGTGGCATCATTCTCCAGCATGCTCCAGCTCACCTGGATGGCAAGCCTGTCACTGGGAACATAAAAGTCAATCCCGATATTCCTCTCGAAATAATAGATGTTTTCCTTCCCATATCTTCGAATCAGTTCAATCGCGACCAGGTTCTCCAACTGGACGGTCTTGCAGTCCAGGAGGAAAAGTCCCAGAAAGCCGGTGTCCATAAAATAGTACTTGGGCGCTGACTCCCGCTCCAACAGCTTTGCCGCATAGTTCTGTACAGGGAACAGCAGATAGGAATCGATGATATGCCCGACATAATCGATTACCGTCTGTTTTGACATCCGGATGCCCGTACCGGTGACAATGTTGTAAAGCCTGGAGAACGAAAGCGGATGACCGACGATCTCCGCGACCTTCTTCAAAATCAGCCGTACCGCAAAACTGTTGCTGATATGGTTCCGGGTGACGATGTCACCGAGGTAGACCGTCTGGTAAATGCTGGTAAGATAATCCCTTTTGCTGCTGACATGCACCAGTTCCGGAAAGGCACCGTACTGAAGATACTGGCCGTAGAGGCGCATTACCTCGGCCTTCTGCTTGGTTCCGAGTGGCGAAAGAGCCGCCACATTGGTCCCTTCGGCATGCAGATACTCCCGGAAAGCATAGGGATAGACCGGAATGATCATATATCTTCCGCCGAGCGTTGAAGCGATTCCGCTGCTCAGCATCTTGCTGTTGCTGCCGGTGATGCAGACCGGGTATTTCTGATCGGCAATCCGACGCGCGAATTTGGACCAACCTTCCACGTTCTGGATCTCATCGAGAAACACATACGGTTTTTCTCCTCCGGAAAGTTCGTACCCCACCTCAAGGATCAGGTTCAAATCCGCCGCAGTCATTTCCATCAGGCGTTCGTCTTCAAAGTTGACGTAGATGATCCTCCCGAGAGGAACACCGCGATCCAGAAGGTCATGGATCCTCTGGTACATCAGCGTGGACTTCCCGGATCGCCGGATTCCCACGAAACAATAATTCACCCCATCTTCCATCAGATACTTGCGGTGTACAAATGGCACATCCAGATACATCTCACGCTGGTCAACCACTACTTGTTTCAGGATATCCTGGTTCACGTGCGTTCTCCTGTCTTTTCTATAAGACAAAAATACCATAAATTTGTCTTATTGAGAAGACAAACCTATGGTCTTACCCCATTGCCTGATTGTCTCGGTGTTGCGTGCAGGTACACCACGGAACGAAATCCCGCCCTACCTCATCGTTTCCGGAACTCTTCGGGGTGATCGTGCTCGAACATGTCGGTCGGGATGCTGGTTGCGTAGTCAATCAGACCCTTGTCGCGCAGGATCGCCCCCGAGACGTAGTAGCCGGCCTTCTGCAGGGCATGCACCATGTCCGGGGTCAGGTTGTTGACGTAGGTCAGGTAGACGAGGGCGTCCATTTCCTTCATCAGCCCTACCGGGTCGGTCGGGACAAAGGGGACGATCAGTCCGATGTCGAACCGCTTGTCGAGGGCATGCAACTTCTGCAGGACCTGGAAGTCGATGCCGAACGCCTCGACCTGCTCCAGCATGCCCTCCTCTCGGACGATGCCGTCAAGATAGGAGACAAGGCGCATGTTCTGCCCGTGGGTCCTATAGGGCAGGCTCTTCAGCTCCAGAGCGAAGTACGCGTGGTGTTTCTTGCCCCATTGCATCGCCTCCCGCAGGGTCGGCACCTGGAATGCCTTGCGCATCTCCTGGAAGGTGTGGTCCTGCACCAGACCCTGCATGCCGGTCTTCTCCCTGACGTCGATGTCATGGAAGACGATGGGCACGTCGTCCTTGGTCAGCTGGATGTCGATCTCCAGGTAGCTCGCCCCGCGCCTCAGTCCTTCCGCCATCGCCTCCAAGCTGTTTTCCTGATACTGGCAGGTGCAGCCCCGATGGCCTCCAATCAACGGGAAGGAATCCCCGCTCCTCCGATGTGCCTCAAGCAGGTTTCTCATTTGTCCAACGCCTCGAAATCGACGATGTTGCGCCCCTCGGGCAACAGGAACACGTTGTACCTGCCACCGAGCGACAGGTAGACGTCGCCTTTTTCCTGGGCCTTTTGCTTCAAAGCCGCATACATGCCTTTGTCCGGATAGGTGACCCGGACCTCGGCATCCCCCACCTCGCCATAGACGAGCAGTTCCTTGCCCAGGTTCTCGACGATATGCATCCTCATCGGCACCACATGCCTTTCGTCCTTTTCCATCGCAAGCGAAAGCATATGGGGCCGGATGCCGATCTTGATGTGTTTGCCCGAAGCATCC